>JAQUXV010000169.1 GCA_028692205.1 Eubacteriales bacterium | reverse complement strand
CGAACCTGTAACGCCGGAAATTGTCGCAAGGGTGCTGACCCACCCGGACGGGCAGCGAAAAGGTGTAACGGGGAGATTCCTCGTTGTGCTCAATCAGGCGGATTCGGCAGAGAAGCAGGCGTTTGCGCGGGCAGTTGCGGAAAAGATGGATGAAGATACGTTGATTCTGGCGTTGAAAACACATCCTGATTTTGCAGAGTATTACCGACAGGGGAAACCGTGTTGACAGGCTCAGAACAAAGGAGAAAGCGATGCTGGTTGTTGTTAAGGGCGCGGGCGATCTGGCCAGCGGTGCGGCGGTGCGGCTGAAAAAGGCTGGGGCAAAGATAATCATGACGGAGATTGCCCATCCGACGGCGATTCGGCGTACGGTCAGCTTTTGCCGTGCGGTTTGGGAAACCGAAGCAGTGGTGGAGGACATCCGCGCGCGGCTGGCAAGCGATGCGGCAGACGCGGTAAAAATTGCGCAGACTGATGAAATTGCCGTGCTGGTGGACCCGGAAGCAAGCTGCATTGTAACGGTAAAGCCGGATGCAGTAATCGACGCGACGCTTGCAAAACGAAATATCAACACCCGCATTACCGACGCGCCCGCAGTGATTGCGCTTGGCCCGGGCTTTACGGCGGGCGTGGATTGCCACGCGGTGATTGAAACCATGCGCGGGCATGATTTGGGGCGCGTGCTTACACAGGGCTGCGCCATGGCGAACACGGGCAAACCCGGCAGCATTGCCGGATATACGGAGGAACGAATTCTGCGCTCGCCCTGCGACGGCGTATGGCGGACGGAGCTTGCCATAGGCGCACATATGGAGCAAGGGGAAACGGTGGCGACGGTAAGCGGAATGCCTGTGAAAGCAGCGCTTACCGGCGTGTTGCGCGGCCTTCTGCCGGATGGAACGCCGGTAACGAGAGGCATGAAAAGCGGGGATGTTGATCCGCGCGATAAGCCGGAATACTGCGCCACCGTCAGCGATAAAGCACGCGCGCTTGGCGGGGCTGTACTGGAAGCGCTTTTAATGTTCACGGGAGGGTTCCATTATGGATTGTAAGCTTTCCAAGCTCGCAAAATGCGCGGGCTGCGGCGCGAAAGTCGGCGCGGGTACGCTGTCCAAACTGCTGACGGATTTGAAGGTGCATAGCGACCCGAACCTGCTGGTCGGGTTTGATACGTCTGACGATGCGTCGGTCTATCGCATCAATGATGAGCTGGCGCTGGTTCACACCATCGACTTTTTTCCGCCGATGGTGGACGATCCCTATACATTCGGGCAGATCGCCGCGACGAACGCGTTGTCGGATATCTACGCGATGGGCGGCGAACCAAAACTGGCGCAGAATGTGCTGATTGTGCCGGAAAATATGCCCAAAGAAACCGTACACGAGATTCTGCGTGGCGGATATGACAAGGTTTACGAAGCAGGAGCGATGATTACCGGCGGCCACAGCATCTATGGGGATGAACCGGTTTACGGGCTGGCGGTTACCGGCTTTGTACGGCCGGACAGGCTGCTGACCAACTGCGGCGCACGGGAAGGGGATATTCTGTTCCTTACCAAGCCCCTCGGTATCGGCATCATGATGACGGCGCTGAAAGCGGGTCTGCTTTCGCCGGAGGGCGAGAAGCTGTGCGTTGAGCTTACTACAACGCTGAATCGCGCCGCCGCAGAGGCGATCCGCCCCTTTGTAATTCACGCCTGTACGGATGTTACGGGCTTTTCCCTGATGGGGCATGGGCTGGAAATGGCGGAGGGAAGCGACACATCATTGGTTATCCATACAGAGGCGGTTCACCTGCTGCCGGAAGCGGTAGAAATGGCGCGGATGGGCGTGATTCCCGAAGGTATGTACCGCAATCGGGAGTTCGCGGAGGCGAAGGCGGATCTTGGGCATACGCCGTTGGAAATGACGGATGTTTTGTTTGACCCTCAAACTTCCGGCGGGTTGTTGATTGCCGCTGATCGGAAGGATGCGGACAAGGTTTTTGATGCGTTGAAAACCGTTAGCCCATGGACGCAGCAAATCGGCGAAGTAGTGGCAAAACGAAGCAAGCGCGTTATTTTAGTCTAACGGAATACGGGGGAGCCTGTCGGCGGGTAATGCCATACCCGGCAGCGAAGCGAACGACGAGCAAAGACGGATACCAAAATAATTGCGTGAGATTGTGTATATGGGAAAAAGTGCAGCCGGACGGATTTATCCGTCCGGCTGTTGAGTATATACATGGGTTATTCGAAGTGTTATTAAATATCTATTGTTTTGTACAAATTGAGTATTCTCGTTTTGAATAGTCATAGAAAACCCGAAGCACAGACAACCTAAGGTACCGATTGGTGAATATAAAAAATTACAAAGTTACAAAGATAGGCTGTACATGAGGATAGCAGGCAATTTCGGTATTCCCTGCGGAAGAAATGAAATGACCAATGTCTGCACCATACAGAATCCAACAGTAAAGCATTGGAAGATGTAAATATACCAAAGAAAAAGCAACAGAGAGCCACGGCATGGAAATCGATCTGATTGTTGGACAGCGCAACAGCCAGCGTAGATGAAGCTATTAAGGGAGTACGCTTGCGCCCTGGATAAAAAATCAGGTACCTGAAGCGTGGCGGGCGCGGCACAGTATCATCTCCGCGGCAATGCTCACAGCAATCTCCATGGGGGTTTCCGCCTCGATCGGCAAACCGATGGGCGTGTGGACACGGGAGAAATCCTCTTCGGTGAACCCCTGCTGAAAAAGCAGAGCTTTGGTATGCTCTATTTTGGAACGGCTTCCGATTAACCCGATATAGTAGGCGGGTGTTCGAAGCGCATAGGTGAGAATGTTCAGGTCGTTCTGGTGTCCGCGCGTCATAATGACGATTTCATCATTAAAAGTGATGTGGAGTTGCTGAGCGGCTTGGGAAAACGGTTTGCAGATCACACCGGAAGCACTTGGGAAAAGCGCTTCGTTGGCGAACTCGGGCCGGTCGTCATAAACGACGGGTGCAAAGTCCAATTGAGCTAGAAGCGGAGCGGTACATTGCGCAACATGGCCGCCACCGAAGACATAGGCTCGGCTAACCAATAAAACCGGCTCAATAAAGAGGGTTCCCGAAGCGGCGTCGGCAAGTGCGATGCGTTGGGCCTTACGCTTAAGGTACGGGCGAATAGCTGTGCCGATGCTTGGGGAGGATACATCATCAACATAAGTCATATGTGTCACACGATTATCAGAAAGCGAACGGACTAGCCAAAGGTTGTGATCTTCCGAAAGCTTCTGTGACAGCGCCAAAAAGAAGGGCAGAAGCTCGGGCGTTAGCAGCTGGTATAGCAGCGAAACGTTGCCGCCGCAAACCATCCCCAGGTTTTGAACATCATCCTGCGTAAGTACATATTCTTGCAAGGCGGAAGGGAATTCGCCGGAAACAGCCTTTTCGTCCACAGAGAGTGCAGATGCGGGTACAACCGAATCCAAAAGCGCCTTTAATTCGAGCGCGGCACGGTGCTCCAGCACGCCGCCGCCGACCGTGCCTTCGGTTTGACCGTTCTGCATCAGCAGCATGCAGGCTCCGGCTCCCCGCGGCGCCGAACCTTTTGACTCCAGCACCGTCGCCAGCGCGCAGGCCCGGCCTTGCGCCAATTCCCGCAGAATGTGCGGAAGCAGTGTTTTCATTCCCATACCCCGTTTATCAGTTGTAATGGTTAAATTGTATGCTTGGAAGAAGAAACCGTCAAGCGTTTGCGCCAAGGAATGATAGAGGTGCAGCAGCCTCTACTGCGCAAACGACACGGATGCAAAAAGGCGACGGGAACCCGCCGCATCAGCAAAGTGGAAAAGGCCCATCTGCTTTGTTGCCTGCGCCGCGTACGGGTGGGAGACTATACGAATGTATACGAATGTCCATACACACGGATTGGTTTCTCGCATCTGAACCTGTTTAAGCAGTAAGCATATGTGCCCGCAAGAGACCTGCCAACGGAAAAAGGCGACGGATTTCCGTCGCCTTTTTGCTATGGTTCGCTTATATCAAGTCAGGCTTTTTTCCCGACAACACTGGCGGGTAGCATCGGAAGGATAATCCCGGCAAGCACCGTGCCGATCAGCGCGGTCACAATCTGCACGATTTGGGCAGCGAACGCCGTACCCGAGGCAACGCCGAAGGCCAAGCCCTTTGCGGAAGTGAGCACAAGCGCCTGCCCGATGGAAATGACAATGTACTTCACCATCGTTGCGAAAACGCCGACAATAACAAAGCGTACCCATTCGATCTGCAAAGACGCTTTATCTTTCTGCGCAAACAGCGCGAAGATGATCACCAGCACAAGGTTGCCGCCCATCACCCAGGGAACCATAGGCAGCGTGGCATGGCCCTGCATCAGCGCGATAATCGGAGTGATCACGGAAACCGCTACGCCGCTCCAAAGGCCAACCGCGCAGGCGGCGACGATGAGCGCCAGATTGACAAGGCTGCCAATGATGTAGGTGGAGATGATGTTGCTTCCGCCGAGAATCGGCCGCATCAGCTGGAAAACGATGGTCAGCGCAATCAGGATCGCGGTGGTTACCATTTTACGGATGTTTTGAGAACTCATAAAATCATACCCTTTCATTTGCCGGCTCGGAGTCGGCAATCGGTTTCTTTTTCGCAAGGGCGCTTTTCACTTCAACGCCCTGCAGGTTGCCCAGTTTGGCTGTCAGCGTGCCCAATGTCTGGTTGTCTCCTTCCACAATCAGGCCGATGACGGCGGCAGGCGTATCGGCATCCGGCACGCCGATACGTGCCTTCACAACGCCGGAATACTTACCGAGGATCTCGTTGACTTCACGGGCTACGTGCCGATCGCCCATAACGATACCGATAAAGCCAAGGCGCTTTTCCGTTTCCATGGCAATATCACCTTCCCATCGGGCTGATTTTCAGAAAACAAACAAAAAACCGGCGACACAACAACACGTCTAGCCGCCAGAAAATATGCCCTTCATATGGCGTCCTCCTCTCTCTTCGCCTTTGGAAATCCTCAGGCGTCAACAGGGTCAACATTCATCGGAGAGGGATTCACCCTGATGGCTGAGCCACGCGGGTTTATGGATCCTCTGCGACAACCATAGTATACCACGTTTGTACCGGTTATGAAACCCTGAAAGCGGATAGACTTTCACTTTGCAGGGTGTCGGGGGAATCCGCATCGGCCGCCGTATCCGCCTCCTGTTCGGCATGGGATGCGGGGGTGGCCGAAGGCGTCGGCGTTGCAAACGTACCTGCAAGCTTCTCTGTGGCAACCTCAAAGGCTTTCTGGAGCTGAGGATCGTTCATATCGCCAAATTCATAGTAAACCGTACCACTGTCCGGCAGCGTTGCTTCCACGTCGGGGGTAATGCCCACCTGATGGATGCTTCTGCCGTTGGGCGTGTAGTAAAGCGCCGCCGTCAACTGCATGCCGCCGTCATTATTGCCCAGCGGAAGAACGAACTGTACGCAACCCTTGCCGTAGCTCTGCGTGCCGACGATGGTTGCAAGGCCGTAATCCTGCAGCGCGCCGGAAAGAATTTCGGAGGCGGAAGCCGAATTTTCGTTCAACATGACCACCAGCGGAATTTGCAAAGCACCGTCCGTCGCGTTATAGTACTCCCGCTCGCCGCTGCGGTATTCAAGATAGGTGACTGTTTCTTCTGGCAGGAAGATATCCGCGATATCGACCGCGCTGTCGATCCAGCCGCCGGGGTTATCACGAAGGTCGATAATCAGCGCTTTTACGCCGCCGTCCACCAGCGCGTTCAGCTGCTTTTGGAACGTATCGGCGCAATCGCCCGCAAATTCATAGAGCTGAATATACCCGACTTCGTTTGAAAGCATGCAGGAGCTGACCCAGTTCACGTGGACTACCGCGCGGGGAATATCAAAGTCCAACAATTCGCCGTCGCGCATCACCTGTACGTGAACTGTTGTGCCCACTTCGCCGCGCATCATATCTACCGCGTCGTTCAACGTGGTCGCGTCCACATCCAGATCTTCCACTTTATAAAGAATATCGCCCTTTTTCAGCCCCGCTTCATAGGCCGGACTATCGCTGAACACCCGGATGATGGTGCAAAGATAGGTTTCGTAGGATGCGGAAATCTGAATGCCGATACCGGCATATTCACCTTCGTCGTCCTCCCACATCTCCGCAAATTCATCGGGGCTGTAATAGAAGGTATACGGATCTCTCAAGCCTGCCAGCAAGCCGCGCTTGGCACCGTCCAGCATG
>JAQUXV010000005.1:27817-30320 GCA_028692205.1 Eubacteriales bacterium | reverse complement strand
CGGATCCGGCTGATGATATCGATGCCGTCCAGCCCCGGCATGCGAATATCGGTGATGACTATTTCTGGGCGGTGCTCCCGGATGAACTGGAGCGCTTCGCCGCCGTCGTGGATAATACCGGCCGGTTCGAGCCCAAGCCCTTCCCAGTCGATCAGCTTATTCACGAGGGAGCATACTTTTACCTCATCATCCACGATTAAAACCCGCATCAATATTCCCCTTGTCAGTCTGTGTCCGTCCGTCAACCCAAAGCGCTATAACAACATTATAACAAAGCGCCGACAGGTTTACAACGCTCCGGGGGAAATAACGGGGCTGAAAAAAATACCGCTGAACGCAGGAACGGCGGGCATTTCATCCCTGCCGACGGGAGGGGAGAAGCGGTGGGAAAACGCACGGGGAAAACAGACCGCGGGTATGAAAATTCTCGCCCGGTTTATTCGGGCGGGAATCAACGACGGATTCAACCTTCGTCTTTCAGACGGAAGAAACGGAACGGGGTCTTCAACGCACGCGGCGGCGCGGAGGCAGCCGCCCCGGGAAACCCGGCATGCCGAGCGGCTGTTTATTCCTCCGGCTTTTCGTATAAAAAGCGCTCCGGAAGCGCCAGGTGGAAAGCTTCGGCCATATCTCTGAAATCTTGCACGGAAGCCGTGTTGCGCTTGTACGGGCTCATGGAGCGGCATTTTACCAGCATGTCCGCCGCCTTCTCTACCGTGTGCATCAGCCCCAGCGCGTCCGAGGCGGTTGCGGCGGAGCAGAACAACCCGTGCTGCGCCCAGAGAATTACGTCGTACTTTTCCATCAGCTCGCCGGAAAGAACGCTGATCTCCTTCTGGCCGGGAACCATCCACGGGATGACGCCAAGCCCGGCGGGGAAGGACATGGCGCACTCAGGCTCCATCTCCCACAGCTCCCGGGTAAAAACCAGATCCGAAAGAGGCAGCACGAAGGAGAGCGAGATGATGTTGGCCGGATGAGCGTGATAGATCACCCGGTGCTCGCCGCCGGTAACCCGCTTTTTAACGGCGAGGTTCATCAGGTGCGCAGGCATCTCGCTGGTGGGGCGGCCTTTGTTGCCGTCAAACCCCCAAACCTGACGGTACTGGGTGCCGCTTTCGTTCAGGTCGATCAGGCCAAGGCATTCCTCCGGCCTCACCCGGATATCGCGAAAGCATTTGCCGCTGCCGGTTATCAGAATGGTTTCTCCTCCAAGCTCCGGCACCGCCACCTCCAGTGGTATCCAGGGCCGTTGACGGTTCAACTGTGGTTCGACAGCCGTCTGTTCTTCCGCCGTCAGGCGATAGCTCATATTTCCGCCGTGGGATTCGTGCCAGCCTAAATGCCAGCCGTCGTCGCAGGCGCGGATAAATTCGCTGCAAAACGCAAATTCTGCAATATTCATGGTTCAACCCCCGCTTTCATACTGGAAACGCATTAAACTGGTTGATGCTGTTTCGGCCCATCGATTATAGCAAATTCAAATGGAAAAATGAACATCTAAATTCAAACATATTTTGAACGTTTTTATCGGGGCAAACTTACGGTCAAATTGTGAAAACGGCTAAAACGCTTCAATATAAGCGTTTTAGCCGATAAAGTAAAACCTGCACAGGGGATTCGAATTCACAAATCGAACTGAAATAGGGCTATACGTTTCAGGAAAAATGTTCTATAATAAATTTGATCATTCGATGAAGAATGAAGCGTATATGTACAAAAACTGTCCGAACTGGAAATATCGGTGCGTCATGAAGCCAATACGAATGAATAAAGAATAAAGCATGCGTCCCTGGCGTTGCCTGCCATGGACCTGTAAGGAGCAAACCATGAACACAAGAACAAGATGCCTTACGATTTTGGATATGTTGCAGAAACAGCATCAGGTGAAGGTGAATGACCTTGCCGAGGCTTTCAACACTTCTGAAATGACGATTCGGCGCGACTTGAATTTTCTGACGCAGCAATATAATATCACGCGCACCCACGGCGGCGCTACCCTCGCGCAGGACTCCGTTGTGCGAATGATATCCTTTGACGAGGCGAAAATAGAGCACAAGGAAGCCAAAGAGCTGATTGCGAAAAAGGCGATGGAGTTGGTGGAATTTCGGCAGCGGATCTTTATCGACTCAGGCTCCACAACGAGGTCGATGGTTAATTATATCACCGAGGATATGCGCAACGTAATCGTAACCAACAACCTGACGGTGGCCAGCGTTGCGCTGCAGCATCGCAATATGTCCGTGATTATGCTGGGGGGCGAAATGCTGCACATTGCCGGGTGCAGCTCCGGGGCCGTCGCCGAGGAGCAGATGAAGCGCTATCAGGTGGATATCGCCTTTTTGGGTGCTGCCGCAATCGGCACGGACGGCAAGATGTATGACGGCTATTCCCCCGAGGCGAGGCTGAAGGGAACCATTTTCGACGTCTCCAAAAAAATCTGCCTGATGGTGGACTCCTCCAAATTCAACTGCTACGATCTGCATGAATTCGGTTCTTTACG
>JAQUXV010000005.1:25735-27717 GCA_028692205.1 Eubacteriales bacterium | reverse complement strand
ATATGTATTGACATTACGAACGCGAAGTGTTAGCATACGGTCAAGGGCCAAGCGTGCGACATAATAGAATGCCTCACGATCGTTCAGCCAATTTCCCAACCAATATCGAGAAGGAGGACTTCCCCAATGAAAAAGTTCTTGGCGATTCTTCTGGCTTGCGCGATGGTATTTACCTTCGCTTTCAGCAGCGCAACTGCTGAAACGACCGCGAAATACACCATCGGCTTCTCCCCCTACACGCTGACGAACGAGTACTTTACCGCGGTGCTCAACGGCGTACAGGCGGCCTGTGACGAACTGGGCTGCGACATG
Source organism: Eubacteriales bacterium (assembly GCA_028692205.1). Next base: position 27,405 of record JAQUXV010000005.1, on the reverse strand, counting down.
ATCTACTTTGATCCGCAAAACGATCCTACCGCTCAGGCTTCTCAGATCGACGACATGATTGCCAGCGGCATCAACGCGCTGGTATACATCCCTTACGATTCCGCCGGTGCCCGCACCGTGTTGAAGACCTGCCGCGACAAGGGTGTTAAAGTCATCAACATCGACAACGTTATCCAGGAAGAGGATTATGATCTGGTAGACGCCATCATCGCTTCCGACAATACCCAGCTCGGCTATCTCTCCGGCCAGTGGGTTGCGGAAAACCATCCCGACGGCGCCAATGTCCTGATCGTGCACCTGCAGACCGCCGAATCCTGCCACATCAACGTAGCGGGCTTCTGGCAGGGCATTCAGGAGAATGCCGCGGATCCCAGCCTGTACAAGGAAGTTGCCACCGTTGAAGGCGGCGGCGCGACGGACGTGGCTTTTAACGCCGTTACCGATGCCCTTCAGGCTCACGATGATATCAATGTGATCTACTGCATCAACGACACCAGCGCTCTGGGCGCGGTGAACGCGGTTGCCGAAGCCGGCAAGACCGGTCAAATCGATATCCTTGGCAAAGACGGCGCCCCCATCGGCAAACATGCCATCAAGGACGGCACCATGGTGCAGAGCTCCGCGCAGCGCCCCACCTACATGGGCTATCTGGGCGTGCAGACCGCTGTGGACCTTCTGGAAGGCAAAACTGTTGAATTTAACACCAGCATTGCCTCCTACAGCATCACCAAGGATAACATCGACCAGTTCGATCTGGATGCCTGGGATAGCTTAGAGTAAGCGCGTTGCAACAATCAAAAATCTTGGAAGATTGGCTGACAGTGTAACGTGCCTTTGGAAGACTTGGGTCGGCTCAAAATCTTTTGAGCCGACCCATTTTCAAAACAGGTGGTGGGGAAGTAATGAGTGAAAACAGGTTGCTGAAAATGAGCGGCATCTCCAAGCAGTTTGCGTCCAACCGAGTGTTGATGGATGTGAACCTGGAGGTGGACGCTGGCGAAGTGGTTGCGCTTTTGGGCGAAAACGGCGCTGGAAAATCCACGCTGATTAAAATTCTTGGCGGTATTTATAAAGCCGACACCGGAGATATTTTTATCAACGGTGAAAAAAAGACGATCCATACGGCCGCGGCAGCGGGCGCCAACGGGATCCGGATTATCCATCAGGAAATCGTACTGGTTCCGGACCGCACGGTTGCGGCGAATGTTTTTTTGGGCCGTGAGTACGTAAACAAACTCGGCATGATCGACCGCAGCCGAATGGAGCGGGAGACACAGGCCCTGTTGGACGAATTTCACATCAATATTCGCGCCGATCAGAATGTGCGCGAGCTTTCCATCGGGTTACAGCAGTTGGTGGAGATCATCAAGGCGATTTCTGCGGAGGCAAAAATCGTAGTGATGGACGAACCCACTTCCTCCCTTTCGCAGGCGGAAGTAAACGAACTGTTTCATATTATTGAGATTTTAAAAAGCAAGAACATCGGGATTATATACATCTCCCACAGGCTGGAAGAGCTGTTTGCCATAACGGACCGTATTCTGGTGCTCCGCGACGGGCGCGTGGTGGGCGATGTGCTTACGCGGGAAGCGCGCAAGGATGAACTGATCAACCTGATGGTAGGCCGCAGCCTCAGCAAATATTACACGCACACCGTTCACCAAACCGGG
>JAQUXV010000005.1:0-25635 GCA_028692205.1 Eubacteriales bacterium | reverse complement strand
GGTGCTCCGCGACGGGCGCGTGGTGGGCGATGTGCTTACGCGGGAAGCGCGCAAGGATGAACTGATCAACCTGATGGTAGGCCGCAGCCTCAGCAAATATTACACGCACACCGTTCACCAAACCGGGGATGTGTCGCTGGAGGTTTGCAATTTAAGCTGCAGCCGGTATTTTCAGGATGTTTCTTTCAAGGCCCATTACGGCGAGATCGTCGGTTTCGCGGGGCTGGTGGGCGCGCGGCGTACGGAAGTGATGAAGACGATTTTCGGCGCGTACAAGAAAACCGGCGGCACGGTGCTGCTGGATGGCAAAGAGGTGCATTTGCGCCGTCCGGCGGATGCCATTGAAGCGGGCATCGCCTACGTGTCGGAAGATCGCCGGGCCGAGGGGCTGGTGCTGCTGAACAACGTGGAGTTTAACATGGGCCTCGTATGCCTGAAAAACTATGTTCATGGCATCCGCGTAAACCGGGATGCCTGGCGGAAAATGGTGGATCACTACCGGGAACAGTTCTCCATTAAAATTTCTTCGCCCAGACAACGCGCGGGTAACCTGAGCGGGGGTAACCAGCAGAAGGTTGTGCTCAGCAAATGGCTGGCGAAGAAGCCGAAGGTCATTATTCTGGACGAGCCGACCCGCGGTATCGACGTTGGCTCGAAGGCGGAAATCTACGAAATTATCGACCGGCTTGCGTCACAGGGAGTCTCCATCATTCTGGTTTCTTCGGAATTGCCGGAGATTATCAACATGTGCGACCGCTGTTACGTGATGTGCGAGGGCAAGATGACCGGCGAACTTGCGGCTGAAGATTTTTCGCAGGAAGCGATTATGAAATTTGCAACCAACGTCCAACATGGTTGACGTTCTCAGGAGGCAATAACAATGGAAAAGGCAAAACGACTTCAATCCCGGTCTGGTTTGCAGGGGTACTTCCGCAGGAACCTTGGCACGATTGTCGCGCTGTTGATGCTGATGCTGGTTGTGTCCCTGTTCACACCCAAATTTTTAACGAGTGCAAACATGCTGAACCTGTTGAAATCCAACTCCGTCAACGCGATCATCTGCTGCGGCATGCTGATGGCGATCCTGATGGGGCAGATCGATATTTCGGTGGGTTCCACGGTTGGCCTGAGCGGCGTTATTGGCGCATACATGATTACGAATGTGGGCGCGCCCGTATGGGTAACCGTGCTGTGCTGCCTGCTGGTGGGCGTAGCGATCGGCCTGATTAACGGCATCAGCGTTGCGTACTTCAACATTCCCGCATTCGTGGCGACGCTCGCCACGATGAGCATCGGCCGCGGCCTGACGGAGATCATCTCCGGCGGTGTGTCCATCCGTATTCGCAACGATCTTTACACGTCCATCGGATTGTCCAGCGTCGGCGATCTCTCCGTGATCGTACTGTACGCGGTGGCGTTTATCCTGATTACGTGGGTGCTGCTCAACCGGACCCGCTTCGGCTATTATGTGTACGCGATCGGCGGCAATAAGCTGGCCAGCGAGTATTCCGGTGTGAACACGAAGCTGTTTAACATGCTGCCTTATGTGCTTATCGGCGTATTCAGCAGCGTGGGCGGCATTATCTGGTCTTCCCGGCTGGGGTCCGCTGCGGCTACGCTGGGCAGCGGCTTTGAAATGGACGCGATCGCCGCGGTTGTTATCGGTGGCACCAGCATGTCCGGCGGCGTAGGCACCGTGGGCGGAACCGTGATCGGTATTCTGATTATCGGCGTAATCACCAACGGCCTGAACCTGATGGGCATCAACTCCTTCTGGCAGGATGTTTTCAAAGGCATCATCATCCTGGCGGCCGTGATTATGGACATGCTGCGCAAAAGGAAGTCGCAGGATAACTGATCGTCAACGAGGTGGCTTATGGCATACGCTGGTTTGGATGTAGGTACGAGCGGCTGCAAAATTGCCGTATACGATTTGGACGGCAAACAGCTGTACCAGGCATCGCGACGTTACCGGGAAGAGGGCACAAACGGGCACCGGGAACTGAATGCGGACATGGTTGCCGAGAATGTGCTGGATCTTCTGGCCGAAACGGGACGGGACTGCCCCGCGCCTATCGACGCGATGGCGGTGGCGAGCCTTGGCGAATCGGTCGTCTGTCTGGGCGGGGACGGCAAGCTGTTGGCGCCGTCGATGCTCACGGGCGACTGTCGGGGGATCCCCGAAACGGAATGGATGATCGGGGAGCTGGGGCAACAGCGCATCATGAAGATTACCGGGCTTCCGCCCAACGAGCTGTATTCCCTGCCAAAGCTGATTTGGCTGAAGCAGCACACCGATGTAATCGACCGCGCCGCGATGATCTTCTTCTTTGAGGATTATATCGGCTATCTGCTGACGGGCAAACGAATGGTCAGCTATTCCTCGGCCTGCCGGAGCATGGCGTTTGATATTCGGGAGAAAAAGTGGTCCGAAGAGCTGTTGGAGCTTGCGGGAATCACTGCCGAAAAACTTTCCCGGCCGGTGGAAGCCGGCACAACGCTTGGCGAACTGCTGCCGGAAATGGCGAAACGGCTGGGGCTGAACCCGCGGATGAAGCTTGTGGCGGGCGGGCACGACCAAAGCTGCGCCGCGCTGGGGAGCGGCCTGTACGACCGCCGCGGCTGTGAAACCAGCATGGGCACCTGCGAATTTATGCTGATGATGCTGCCCGGGCCGGTGATGACCCCGTATATGATCGAGAACGACTTTACCTGCATACCCTATGTGCTGCCCGATACCTACCTTTCCAGCCTGGAGGTTACCACCTGCGGCATTCTGAAGGACTGGGGCAGAAAAACCCTGTTTTCGCTGATGGACCGTGAGTGGGCGGACAAGGGGCTGAACTTTTACGGACAGATGGAGGAACGCGTTGCGGGCCTTCGGACCGATGTGCTGGCGCTGCCGCAGTTCGGCTCCTCCGGAAACCCGGATTTGAGCATGGACGCTCGGGGGACGATCACCGGACTGACCATCCACACGAAACCCGAAGAAATTTATCTGGCGCTGATTGAAGGCATGTCCTTCCAGCTGTATCTGGCATACGAGCGTCTGCAAAAGCTGGGGCCGGAACCCGAATACATCGTGGCGACCGGCGGGGGCGCGGCATCCGATACGACGCTGCAAATTCGCGCGAACGTATTCAACATGAAGGTAATTCGACCGGAGAATGCCGAGTCCGGAACGCTGGGCTGCATGCTGCTGGCGGCGCTCGGCACGGGCGCTTACGCAACGCTGGAGGAAGGGATTTACCGGGCGGTACACCCCCAAAAGACGTTCCTGCCCGATCCGGAAGCGGCCGTGTATTACCGGTACAAGTATCTGAAATACAAAACCCTGTACCAACGGATGTACGATTTTAAATAACGACGGAGGGATGCTTTCATGAAGCTGATTAACGGATTTGATTTGATGGCCTTTGCCAAGGAACATCATTATGTGCTGCCGGCCTTCAACACCACCAATCTGGAGATGACCTACGCGATTGCCAAAGGGCTTTCGACGGCGAACCTGCCCGGATACATCCAGATTTCGTCCAACAACCTCCGCCTTTCCAACCCGCAGGTGATCGCGCAGATCGCCCGGGACGCGGTGAAGAACACCACCACCCCCATCGGCCTGCATCTGGACCACGGCAAATCCTTCGAAGATGTGAAGGCGTGCGTGGACGCTGGCTTTACTTCCATCATGGTGGATGCGTCCCACCTGCCGTTTGAGGAGAACATTAAGGAGGTTCGGCGCACCACCGAGTATTGCCATTTTTACGGTATCCCGGTGGAAGCCGAGCTGGGCGCGCTGCGCGGCAAAGAAGAGGACATCGTCAACGAGGCGGACAGCAAAACGGACCCCGATATGGTAGCCGATTTTGTAGAGCGCACCCGCTGTGACGTGCTGGCTGTATCGGTGGGCAACGTACACGGGCTTTGCCTCGATCCGCATATCGACCTGCCGCTGCTAAAAAAGATCTCCGAAGTTTCCAGCGTCCCGCTGGTGCTGCACGGAGGCTCCGGCATTCCCAACGAGGTCATCTGGGAAGCGAAAAAGAGCAACCTCATCAAGATTAACTATGGCTCCGACCTGCGCAAAGAGTATATCGCAACGTTTGGCGAAGCCTACGAAGAAGATCATAACGAGTTTGACGTAATCCATCTGAGCCTTGAAGCGGTCGAGCGCGTGGCGAAAAAGGCCGAGGAACTGGTCACGATGATCAATCTTCACTGAAGATCGTAATGGAGTGGTTCCGATGTTGGATAAACACTACTTCCTGGGCATCGATCTGGGCACGTCGGCGGTTAAGGTTGCGCTGATCGATCACCGAAGGCAAATGCTGGCGCTGCATTCGGTGGGGTATGAGATCGATCAGCCGAAGTTCGGCTGGCGCGAGATCGACCCGGATATCTGGTACCGTTGCCTTGCACAAGGGCTGGAAGAACTGTTTGCGCAGTTCGATCCCGGCCTGGTGGACGCCATCGGCGTAACGGGGCAGATGCACACCGTGGTCATGCTGGACGAGCATGGGGATTCCGTGCGCCCCGCCCTGATGTGGGACGATACGCGTACGCGTGATCTGGTAACCGAGATGCGCCCGGTGATCGAGGAACGGCAGGGCAACAACTATATCGCCAAGAACATCTCCACCGGCAGCCCCGCGACCAACCTGAACTGGATGCGGCTGTATGAGCCGGAGAATTTCGCCCGGATGCGCAAATTCCTGATTGCGCCGGATTATCTGGTATACCGGCTTACCGGGGTTTACGGCACGGACTACTGCAACGCGTCCACATCCTGCCTGTATAACACAGACAAGAGAGAGTGGTCGTCCTTTATGCAGGGCCTGCTGCAGCTGGATGCTTCCGTTTACCCGGAGGTGCGCGGGAGCGCCGTGGCAGCCGGGCGGCTGCTGCCGCAGATTGCCGAACGGTTTCACCTGCGCGAAGATGTGAAAGTTCTTACCGGAACGGGGGACAATGTCGCCACGGCAATTTCCACCGGTTGCCTGGGGCAGGGGTACCCGGTCATCTCGCTGGGAACCTCCGGCGTGCTGATGATGCGCGCGGACGAGCTGGAGCCGGACGCGAAAGGCAAAGCCATTCTCTTTTCCCATGACGGGAGGCAGTTTTCCCATCTGGTACAGGGAGCGTTGCAATCCAACGGTACGGCGTTCGAGTGGTGGATTCGCACGATTCTGGAGATCGACAATTTCTCCTGCGTGGATCATTTGCTGGGCGAACCGCCCGCACGCAGAAACAAGCTGCTGTTCTTCCCGCATCTGATGGGGGAGAAGACGATCTTTTCCGATCCGGATATCCGGGGCGCTTTTATCGGCCTCAGCACGCAAACGACCCGCGAGGATATGATCTACGCGGTGCTGGAAGGGCTCAGCTTCGGGTATCGCGAGCTGGCGGAAGCCATGCGCTTGAGACTTGCGCAAAGCGGCTCTGTGAAAATTGTCGGCGGAGGCGCGCAGAGCGCCGCATGGGCGCAAACCCTTGCCAACGTGCTGAATACGAACGTGGAACAGATGGACGGCGTAGTGAGCCCGGCTTACGGCATCGCATTGCTGGCGGCTTTCCACTGCGGGCACGCGTCCTCGCTGAAGGATATCGTAAACGGCTCCATTAAAATCAAACGGGTTTTTGAGCCGGATTCGGAAATGGTTGCCTTCTGCGATGAAAAATATCGCCATTACCAGCGGATTTATTCGGCGCTCAAATCGGTTTACCGGTAATCGCTTGCCGGGTTTCGGTTTGCGGGTTTGTATGGTATAATTAATCCAACGGAACAACCGCCGGGGAACATGCCCGGCGCAGCGGCGTTGGGGGCGCGGGGTTTCCGCGCGCGAAGCCGTGCGCGGCGGAACATAACCCCATAGGCAAAACCGGCAAAGCGCTTCTGCTTGCCGGTTTTTACGTTATCGGAAAAAGGCGGCTTTGCCGCGGGAATAACGTGTACTGGACAACGGAGGGTTGATGCATGGAGCGGTTATATATCGGCATCGATATGGGCACATCGTCTGTGAAAGTCCAGCTGATGAATGAGGACGAACGGTTAATTGCCAATTGCAGCGAAATCGTTCAGCCGGATTCCCCGCAGCCGGATTGGAAGGAAATCGACCCTGAACGCTGGTTTCAGGCCGCGATAGGCGGGCTGAAACGGGTGCTTCAATCGGTGGACAGGCGAAACGTGCGCGCCCTTTGCTGTACGGGCCAGATGCACAGCCTGACGCTGCTTGACGCGGCAGGAAAGACGCTTCGGCCCGCTATTCTGTGGAATGATTGCCGCACGGCGGCGGTTTGCGCGGGGCTGCGGGAAAAGCTGGCGGAAATGCCGGATATGGCGGAGCTTGTGGCGCTGATCTCCACCGGTTCGCCGGCGGCAAATCTTCTTTGGGTGCGCGAGAACGAGCCGGAAGTATTTAAAAAGCTCGACGGCTTTTTGATGGGTTCCGATTATTTAACCTACCGCTTTACAGGCGAGCGCGTTACCGACTGGTGCGAGGCGTCCGTATCGGCGCTGTTTGACGCCGCGCGCAATGAATGGTCGCCCGTTATGCGCGATATGGTTGGGCTGAGCGCGGAGCAGTATCCCGCGCTGCGGGGAAGCGCTCAACCGGCGGGGCGAATCCGCCCGGAGATCGCGGAAGCGCTCGGTTTGCCGCCGGATGTACTGGTAGCGACGGGAACGGGGGATAACCCCGCCGCCACGGTATCCACCGGCAGCCTGAAAAAGCGTTTTCCCACGGTTTCCATCGGAACGGCGGGCGTGCTGGTGATACCGCAGGAGCATTACGAGCCGAAAGCGGGATTTAAAAACGTGCTGCTCTCGCTGGACGGGCAACATGTAGATTCTCTGTTGCAGGGCGTAGTGCAGTCGGCGGGAAATTCGCTGCAGTGGTGGGCGCGGGACATTCTGAAACTGGAGGATTATTCGTCCTGCGACCGGACGATCGACAGAAAACGGGCGTTTCGACAATCGTTGATTTTCTACCCCCATCTGGTGGGGGATAAAGCCGTGCATTACGCGCCGGAACTGCGCGGCGCATTTCTGGGGATTGATACCAATACCGGACGGGAACAGCTCTCGCTGGCGGTGCTGGAAGGCGTATGCTTCGGTTTTCGGGAATTGCTGGAGCTGGTGTACCAACCGGTAGCGCAGCTTGAAACCCTGCACGTAACCGGGGGAGGCTCCCGTAGCGACGTCTGGATGCAGGTGCTTGCCGATGTGCTGAATGTGATGGTAAAGCAGCTGGACAGCCGTGTAGGAGCCGCTTACGGGGCGGCCTTGCTGGCCGCCATGGCCCAAGGTAAGAAACTCGGCGAAGCCACCGGTGAAGGCAGCGACGCTTTGCGCTCGTTTGCGCCGCAGCTTGAGTATGTGCGCCGGTATCAGCAAAAGTATGAACAGTATCAGAAAGTGTACGAGGCGGTGCGAAGCGTATATCAGACGTAAATCGAAAAACTCCCTCCCCAAGCCGTTTGCCTGCTGGGAGGGAGTTTTTTAATCCTGCACTTCCACGAAAAACTCGCAGTAATCATCGCCGTTTGCGCAGCATTTGGTTTCCGTGACGGTTACCGGCCTGCCCAGCGCGGTGGAGAACATGCCCGCGGCGACGCCTGCTTCGTGTACGCAAATTTTCATGCCGATGTTGGGCACGCCGTAGCAATCGGCACATTCGTAATGGCGGTACACGGCGTGTTTCTCGTCCGCTTCCACCAGCTCTTCGAAGGCGTATTTGTGGTGCTCGGCGATCGGCAGGTTGCTTTGCATAATTTCCGGCAGCGTTTTTCCCCGAATCTGATCGGCGCAGATGTTTTCGCCCACTACGCGGGAGATTTCATATTGCGTCTGCAACAGCTCCGGAAAAAGCAGGAAAGCGAGCGTTTGCCGTTCCCGCATGTAAAAGATCGGCATCTCGCTGCCCAGCGTCGGGCGAATTCCCTCGCCGCGTTCGTAACGATCATAGCAGGAGGCGAAATAGCGGCTCAATTCGGGGTGTTCCCTCAGCTTCTCGTTCATTTCCCGCCGCGCGTTGTTATCGAAGCGTAAATTCGCCAGTTGTTCGCGAATCCGGTCGATTGATTCCATCTTCGGGCTCCTCCCTATCGTGCACGTATTATTCTCCCTTGCGGTAGTAATGCACGCCCTCGGCGGCCGGAGCGCGGTTTTTCCGGGGGGCGATAAACAGCACCAGAATGGTGATTACGTAAGGCAGCATCTGTACCAACTGGGCAGGAATGGCTACGCCCTCCAGCCCCTGAAGGCGAATCTGCAGGCTTTGCGCAAAGCCGTAAACCAGCCCTGCGGCAGCCACGCCGACGGGCGTCCATCCGCCGAGGATGACCATCGCCAGCGCGATGTAGCCGCGGCCTGCAACCATACTTTTGGAGAACATGTTGATATCGCCGATGGAAAGGTACGCTCCGCCGACGGCGGCCAGCACGCCCGAAAGCCCAACGCAGATGAACTGCATCCAATAGACGTTGATTCCCATGGACCCCGCCATTTCCGGATTGTCGCCGATCACGCGCACCCGAAGCCCGAAGCTCGTGTGATAGATGACGAACTGGAATATCACCACTGTAACCAGCAAAATCGGGAACAGCGGGGAAACCGTGCCGAAGATTTCCTTTAGAACGGGAATCCGGTCGATGACGGGAATGGATACCTTACCCAGCCCGTCCACAATGGTTGATTTGCCTTTCGTGTGCCAGATGATCTGCAAAAGCACGATGGATAGCCCGTCGGCCAGAATGTTGATGCCCACGCCGGACAGCAGGTGCTCGCATTTGAAGAGTACCGTCAAAGTCGCGTGTAAAAGCCCCAGGCAGAGCCCTGCCAGCATTCCAACCAACAGCCCCACCCATGCGCTGCCGGAGTAGTAGGAACCGACGCAGCTGAAGAAAGCGCCCATCAGCATCATGCCTTCCAGCCCCATGTTGATTACGCCCGCCCGCTCGCACAGCATGCCCGCCAACGCGGCGAACGCGATCGGGATGGCGATGCGTACCATGCCCGCCAGCAGACTTACGATCCAATCGCCGCTCACCGCCCGTTCACCTCCGCTTTCGCTGTTTTCAGCAGCCGCCTGTGGCTGCCCGAAAGACCCTTTTTCAAATAGATCACAATATTCGGCGTCGATACGAACAGGATGATCATCGCCTGAATGACCTTCACAAATTCACTGGGAATGCCGGTTTTCAGGTTCATGGTTGCCGAGCCGACTTTGAGAATGCCGAACACAAACGACGAAAGCACCGTGCCCAGCGGGTTGCACCGGCCCATAACGGCGATGGCGATGCCGTCGAAACCGTAGCCGGCGGTCATGTTGTCGGCGTAGAAACCGCTGTACCCCAGCACTTCACACGCGCCGCCGATCCCGGCGATGGCGCCGCTGATAAACATGGCGGTGAGGATGTAACGCTTTTGGTTGATGCCCGCGGCTTCGGCGGCGGACGGGTTGGAACCTACAGCGCGCAGCTCGTAGCCGAAACGTGTTTTTTTCAGCACCAGCCACATCAGCACCGCCAACCCGAGCGCGATGAAAATGCCGGTGTTCAGCCGGGAGTTGGCCACTAGCGTTTGCAGGCGCACGGAATCCAGCACGGATTCCGTGCGGACGGCCTGCGCGCCGGATTTGAAGGGATAGTTGACTAGAAAGCCCACCAGCCCGATTGCGACATAATTGAGCATAATGGTCAGAATCACTTCGCTGATGTGCAGACTGTTGCGCAGAATTGCGGCGATAAGCGCCCAGAAGCCGGAAAACGCGACCGCGACCGCGAAGCACAATAGCATGTGTAGCGCGGGCGGGAGCCCCTTCACATATGCCCCGACGATGGCTGCCGGAAACGCGCCCATGATGATTTGCCCTTCGATGCCGATGTTGAACACGCCTACGCGGCTGGCAATGGTCATGGAAAGTCCGGCGAAGATCAGCGGCATCGAGGTGCCTAAAAACTGCGCGATGGAATACTGGCTTTTGAACACGCCGCGGATCATGGTGGAATACACGACCAGCGGGTTGTAATCCGCCATCAGGATAATGATGGAGGAAAACAGCAGCGCAAGCAGCAGCGCCACGACGGACGTGAGGATATGGCTCTTGGCGACGGCGCGCCATACCCGTTTGAGGAACGTGCTTTTGGTGGCCAACTTCCTTCTCCTCCTTTATTTACGCTTCGCCGGAAAGGTTGCCGAGCATATAATCGCCCAGCATGTTTTCGGTAAACTCCTCGTTCTTCTTGTGCGCGACGATTTTACCCTCGTACAAAACGGCGATGGTATCCGAAAGTTTGACAATCTCGTCCAGATCGGCGGAAATCAGCACTACCGCCTTGCCCTCGTCCCGTAGGCGCAGCAGCTGGCCGTGGATGTACTCGATCGCGCCGATATCCACGCCGCGCGTGGGCTGCGCCGCCACCACCAGCTCCTGCTCGTGCATCAGCACCCGGACGATGATGACCTTTTGCTGGTTGCCGCCGGACAGGGAGCCGACGGTCTGGTTAATACCGTCGCATCGCACATCGTAATCGCGAACACACTGTTCCGCTGTTTTACGGATGGCCCGGGTGCGAAGGACCCCGAACTTATTCACATACCGGCTTAAAGTATGATAGCCTAAAATGATGTTTTCCCAGATGGTGAAATCGCGCACGAAACCGCGCCTGCCCCGGTCCTCCGGGATATGGCCGATGTGCGCGTCGATCATTTTACGGGCGGTCACCTTGCGCAGAGCCTTACCCTTGTAGATCAGCGTTCCGCTGTCGATCTGCCGAAGGCCCGTGATAACCTCGATCAGCTCAGACTGCCCGTTGCCTTCCACGCCCGCGATGCCGACAATCTCGCCCGCGCGCACATCGAGCGTGAGATCGTTAAGCACGGGGCGATCCTGTTTTTTTACCATTACGTTCCGGAACGAGAAAATCACGGGCCGTTCGCTCCAGAGCGGATTCTTATCAACTTCAAAGGTTACGCGGCGGCCGACCATCAGCTCCGCGAGCATGGCCTCGTCCACTTCGGTAATGGGCAGGCTGGTGATGATTTCGCCTTTGCGCAGCACCGTAATCCGGTCGGCTACGCTCATGGTTTCCTTAAGTTTGTGGGTGATGATGATGATGGATTTACCGTCGGCTTTCAGTTCCCGGAGCACACAGAAGAGGTCGTTCACCTCCTGCGGTGTCAGCACGGCGGTGGGCTCGTCCAGGATCAGTATGGAGGAATTGCGGTATAGCGCCTTCAGTATTTCCACGCGCTGGCGGATGCCGACGGACAGGTTTTCCACCTTTTCCCGCGGGTCCACTTTCAGGTGATACTTTTGGGAGATGGCTTCCACTTCCCGGAAAGCCCGTTCCTTGTCAAATACAAGGCCACGCCGGGGTTCGCACCCCAGCACTACATTCTCCGCGACGGTGAGCGTGCCAACCTGCATAAAGTGCTGATGCACCATCGTGATGCCGTGGGTGATCGCGTCCATCGGCGTCTGGATTTCCAACGCTTCTCCGTTGATGCGGATGGTTCCGGCGTCGGCGCGGTACATACCGAAGAGAATGTTCATCAGCGTGGTTTTTCCCGCGCCGTTCTCACCCAGCAGCGAATGGATTTCGCCCTGCTCGACGCAGAAATCCACGTTGTTGTTGGCCTGCATTCCACCGAACCGCTTGGAAATGTGTCTCATCTCAACAGCGTACAATTCAGGGAATCTCCTTTCATACCCGAACGGCGTACAGGGGGACGGTTTTTCGTCCCCCTGCTGAAATGCCTGCGGCTCGCCCGCACGGCTCCCGCGCGCTTTAACAGCGGCGGGAACTGTGAAAATGCCGGACCCGGGAGACGATGCTCCCGCAGCCCGGCGGGCGAGGGTCAGCGGCCGATTTCGGCCAGCGTGGAAGGCGCGACCACCTCGCCGGAGATGATCTTGGCCTTCATTTCTTCCGCAGCCTCCAGGAAGGAGGGATCCAGCGGCACTTCGGAACCTTCGTTGGTGATGGTCAGCGCGTTTTCGGCAAGGCCCGCGGAGGTGGCGCCGCCCGCGAGCGTGCCCGCGATCGCTTCGCCGATGCCGTCGTTGATGACCACATCGATCTTACGGATGCCGGAAAGCATGATGCAGGACGGGTCGATGAGGCACTGGTTGGTGTCGCAGCCGATGGCCAGGAAGCCGTCTTCGGCGGCGGCGGTGAACACGCCCAGCCCGGAACCGCCGGAGAAGGTCGCGATGATGTCGGCGCCCGCTTCATGCATGGAGATTGCCATTTCCTTGGCGGTGGTCGTGTCGGAGAAGGAGCCGACATACTTCACATCCACGGTGATGTCGGAGTTCACATATTCCGCACCGGCGACGAAGCCCGTAACGAACATGTTGATGGAATCCACGTTCATCGCGGCGACCACGCCCAGATGCTGGGTTTCGGTCTTCATCGCGGCCACCATGCCCAGAAGGAAGGTCTTTTCGTTGTCGCGGAAGGAGACGGAGGTCACGTTGTCGCAGCCGGCGATGGTGCCGTCCACGAACAGGAACTTCTGGTTCGGATACGCGGTGGCGACCGTGGTCACCGCGTCAACGGCGTCGAAGCCGCCGCAGACGATCAGGCTGTAGCTGCCATCCTCGCACAGGGAGGTGAAGTCTCCTTCGAACTCGGATACCTCCACCGGCTCGATGATATCGTACGTGATGCCGAAGTTTTCCACGGCTTCGTCGCAGCCAGCTTTCAGGCTGTCGTTAAAGGAACCGTCGCCCAGACCGCCCACGCCGATGACGAGCGCGACGTTGAAGGCGTCGTCCGCCAACGCGCCGTTTACAACGGTGAAAGACAGGGCAAGAACCATGGTCAGGACAACCGCTAGAAGTTTACGCATTTTCATACCCCTTTTACTTTATTCAAATTCATAGCGAAAACGCTATTCCTTTGTCGCCATACGCTGCTGAACGTGTTTGGGAATGTCGATCACATAGTCGGCACAGTGGCAGGCCATTTTTTCGGGGTTGATGGCTGCCATTGCGCGGATCATGATTTTACCGATGCGCGGCGCGCAATCCGCATAATAGTCGAAGATCGGCTTTTCCCAATCGGGATGGATGCCCTCGGCATGGTTGCTGATCAGGTACAGGGGGGCGTAGCAGGCGCCGATGGCGCGTGCCAGCGCGGCTTCCGGCATCATGGTCTGGCCGCAGATGTCGCAATGGTCCGCATACATCTTCTGCACTTCCGCTGTCGTTTCAAAGCGGGGGGCCTCGGCGCAGCCGTAGATGCCGGTGCGGAAAACGCGCGGGTATTCTTTCTGCGCTTCTTTCAGCAGAATATCGTGCAAATCGGGGCAAACGATCTGCCGCATCCGCACGATTTTATCGGTGAACTTGCTCAGGTAGGAGATGCGCTTGGTGTAATCGATTACGTCTTCCGGCAGGATAATGTCCCCCGGCTCGGTAAGCGGGTTGATGCCGCCGCCGCTGCCGTCCGCCAGTATGTATTTAACGCCCGCCTCGCGCAGCACCCAGAACAGGCGCTCGCTGGGACAATCGTCATAGGGTGATACGCCGTGCCATCCGTGGAAGGGCACGTACAGCACGTCGCGCGGCCTGCCGTCGGCCGTGATGCTTCCGTCCATACGGTACAGCTTCAACGCGGCGCTGAGGCCGAAAGGCGTTTCGAACTCCATATCGGTTTTCAGAACCTGAATCTCCTCGTATTGGATAAACTCCGGAAAATCGCAACCCCATGTTCCGGAACCACCGATGTGGCAGTATAGCGTTTGAGGCACCTGTGAGGTAAGCATGTTCCATCCTCCCGTTTATGAGTCTCTTTTCGCAAGAAGAGCGGCGTTGCCGCCGCTATTAAAAAAGACGTGAAAGCCGACCGCTTCCTCGCCTCTTTGCGTTACGTGTGTTATTTTAGGACGCTCCATAATGGAATGTCAATGTACCAATGGGTTGCCGGAAAGACTTTCAGGCACATGAAAAGACTTGAAAACAAACCGAAAAGCAGGAAGGGAAGCCGCAAACCCTTTCTGCATAACTATTCATGCAAGTGGAAAATATTGCATGTATGAAATATGTTTTTTCGTCGAAACTGGTTTACTGTAAGGTGTTTCCTTGTCTTTGTAAAGTTGAAGAGATGCTGCCCCCGTCACGATGCTTTTTGTCAGGGAAAAGACCGCCGGATTTTGCAGCAAGGCTCGGCCGCGCTTTACCGGGCGACGACCTCGCCCCGGCAGAACGGCTGGAAAACGAGGTTGCCCCGGGCATTGATTGCCCCGGTGGGCAATACGGAAGCCGGTTTGGTAATACGAAGCTTTGGCGCGTAATCTCTGTCCGTTCCCTGAATTTCGTACAGTGCCGCCACGCCGGTTTTCCCCGTCAGGAACCAGGTCTCGCTGGCCGGATAGGGGAAGGCCGCGTATTCATCATCCTGGTTTGGCGAAGGAAGCACAAAGCAAAAGCCTGCCGGATTTTCCGAAAATAAAGCGTAGCTGCGGTCGCGCTGGGATTCCCCAATGTCGTCAAAATCGATCACCACAAGCGGTACGCCGTGCTGCGCCAGCGCCGCGCGAAGCTCGTTTTGCACTTCTTCGGTCGTTTCCTGCAGAAAAGCGTGATTTACGATTGCCGTCCACTCTTCCAGCCATCGGTTTCCACCGACGGGAGCGGGAGCAGCCGCGGGCCGAACCGGCGGCGCGCCGTTTTCCCGAAGGTTGGAAAGCAGAGCCAGCAAAAGCTGGTTGTTCTGGGACAGCAGATCGGCAAGGTGCGCTTCCATCCGCTCAATGGCGATTAGCAGCGCATCGTCCTGATTTTCGTTCTGTGGGGTATGGGGATTGTTCAATAGACATCCCTCCTTTGGATACGATGGTATTGTTCAATGGGTTGTCGCCTCTCCCGCCTTTCCGGCAGGGCCACGCGCAGAAAAGCCGATTGCCGGCCGTCTGACGCGCCGAGAAAGCCAGCCGCTTTTCCGCACGGCGGAAGCGCAGGTGGGGGTGAAAAAGCAAGGTGGCGATACCGGAGGTGCCGATGCACGGCTGTTCTCTCCCCAAGTCGGGGGCGCAACACCAGCCGCACAGGTGCGATTACCCCTGTCGAAACATCCGCAAAGCGCCGAACCGGTTCAGCCCTAAGCGTGGGACATGGAGTGGGTAATCAGATGCGAAATGATGATATCGCAGAAATCGGGCAGATAGGCGCAAACATCGTTGAGCGTGGCGTTCTGGCGGAGGAATTGCGTGCGCGCGCTATCATCGTTTTCATTCAGAAGTGAGGCAAGGTAATCGACCACGCTGCCGCCCTTCTCCTGAAACGTCTCCACAAACCGCGAAAGCAGCGCGGAAAAGGAAATCCACAGCGCTTCCGACGACTGTGTGCCGTCGGTTTCCGGCATCACGATCCGACCGGCGAAAAGGCCGGTGTTCTGCAGCAGGCCTTCGGCCACTTCCCGCTTCAGCCGGTGATTGGTGAGGGTGTCCAACCCGACCTTCTCGCCTTTCACAATCAGGTCTTTCGCTGCCGCAAGGTCGTCCGGATCGAGCATGGAGAGCAGGTTGGCGCCGTTGCCGCCAAGGTAGATGCGCACCTTCTGCTTCAAGTTGCCGGTCCACGGCTGGGTGCCCAGCTTGTACCCAAACCACAATAGCAGCGTCAGTTCAAACAGCAGCAGCATATACTGCTCGCGGAACTCCCGCGTTTTCAGGGCGGCCGCGTACAACTTGGGTTTCAGGCTGATAAAGCGTTCGATGCAGAAGATGAATTGCTCCCGCGAATCGGAGCATTTTTCAATCAGCGTGTTTTTGAACGCTTCAATATCATCCCGGTCGTTTTTGGAGCTGGTTAAAACCGCGTTGTTCAGCCCGTCGAACATCCAATTCAGCGCGTCTGCGTGTTCCTCGTTCAACTGCGTTTTGCACTGGTAAGCGTATTCGCCTACCAACCGGTGGCCGCCCAGGTAATTGGAATAGAAGTAGCACAGGTTGTTTTGGCCGGGATTGGTGCGGCAATAGGAAAAGTCGGACGTGCCGCCGCCGATATCCAGCGTGATGATGCCCTGCTGCATATCTCCCGCCAGAATATTGGGAATCGTAGCGAAGTAAGCGCACACCGCCTGGGATTCGCTGGTGAAGTTTACGTCGCAGTGGGTGCTGCCGGCCTTCTGGGTTACCCGCAGGGCAATCGCCTCGATTTTCTGGCGGTATTGGAAACGCTTTTCCTCATCAAAGGCGAGGGGGAAGGCGAACCGGATTTCCGTAACCTCCGCGCCGTTAATGCGGCAGGCCAGCAGATAGGTTTCGATAACCTGCTCCAGAAACATATTCACGTTCTCGTCGCTTACCGAATGCGTATCGCCCAGATCCTGAAGTTTTAACCCGGTGAAGCGCGAAGTGCCCATGGGGTTCTCATCGGGAATGTTGTTGCCGTAAAAATAAATATGGCCGTCGGTGAACAGCAGGCTCCCGGTCGACTTGCCTTCTTCCGACTGCGCCGGGCGGGAAGCGAAACGGTCGAACGCGGAAAAGAACGAATCGGTGCCGCCGGATTTGGAGGAGCAGTTGAACTTATCCGCGATAAACTGCTCCAGGCTCCACCGCACGCCCTGATTGCCGTTCATCACCCAGTTGAGCACGCTGCCGTTGAATTTGGGCACGCAGAGGGTATCGGGGTCGCAGCGGTCCAACAACACCGCGCCCGTGGTGGAGGTGGTGCCGAAATCGACCGACAGAAGCGCCTCCCGGGTTACGGCGGGGAATGGCGCAGGCTCGCCGAACAGCACGCAGCCAAGGCAGCTGCCGTCCTCGCCGAGCGTGCAGAAGGAAGGCAGGTGGTCGGAAGCGTGTGCCTGCCAGGCGTAATGCAGATCGTTGCTCCCTTTCATGGTAATCAGCTTTTCTGTGTTTTTGGAGGTGCATATTCCGTCCGCATCGTAAACGGCGGTCGAATACCGCACGGGCCGCACGCTCTGGGGGAAATGGATGTAGGTGTAATAGAGTTTCCATGGCGAATCCAGCATGCTTGCGACGCCGTTCGGCCAATAGCACACCGCCGGGAGCGTGGCCAGGTTTTCGACGCGTACGCTGGTGGGCGGATATTCAGCCTGCCACTCGAAAACCAGATTGCCCTGCGGCACTTGCAGCGTAACCATAAACTGCTCCTGATCCCTTGTAATTTCAACGTTGGGCGCATACCGCTGCGCTTCGCTGTTGCGTACGAGGGTTGCGCCGCAGACGGTTAGCGGCAGCAGCGCCTTTTCCGAAGCGATGTGGGCATCTGTCCGGCTGCCCGCGCGCGGCGTGCCGCCGCCCGTCTTTACCGTGCTCCAGCGGCTGTAGGTTTTACTGCTGTAAAGCGGATCGGCCAAATCCGTAAACAGGCACAGCTGCGGAGTGAACAGTTTCGTTTCGTCGCAGTGGTACCCGCACAGACTACCCATAACGGTAAAGGGCGGTTCCAGCCGGGTCGCCTCGTCTTTCCGGGCCTTGTGCGGCTTCGGCGTGAAGGTGACAGTGCGGTTAAAATCTACGCCGTCTAACCGCTTTGCCAGTTCCGTGCTGATGGGCGACGGCAGATGGAAGGTGTCCAGGAAGCTACGCAGCTTATAGGCATAGGCAAACTGATAATCCCGATCGCCCAGCGCTTTGCGCAGTGTATCGAACATGGCGGCGTACGCCTCCGTCTCCCGAAGCAGCCCCGGCGCGAGCAGCCAAAGCGCGTGCTCCCGATCCAGAAAGCCCAGAAAGTGACCGTTAAGCTCTATGCCGTAGGGAAAACGGGCAACAATATCGTCCCACTCACGGAAGGGGGCATTGTCCTGCGGCCCTTCGGCGACAGCGCCGGCATGCTTGCCTTTCTCCAACCGGGCGGAAAGGCGGAAAACGGAGATGCCGGTATCCACCAGATCGCGCAGCAGCAGCGCCTGAAGCACCGTCTCCCACACATCCAGATACGGCGGCGAGTTTCGCAGAGCAGATCGACGGGTTCGCACATCGTTTTGCAAAGCGGCCAGCGCGGCGTGCGCTTCGACGCTGAGCGCCTCTGCCGCGGGCGAAAGCCGGTGGTCCAGCCACCGGTCGACATAGGCCAGCGTTTCCTCGCTCAGGTAAAGCAGAGGATCGAAAAAGCAGCTGTTGCTGTCCAACCAGGGAAAAACCTCGCGCAGCTTTTTAATTTCCCCAAGCGAAGCGGATGGAACGGCCAGCCGGCTTTCGGATTCATCCAAGATCGGCAAGAACTGAGCGTTCTGATGATAGGCCAGCAAACGCCATTGCGCATCGCCCGGCAGCAGGCTCAGGTTGTCGCTGAGAGCTCTGCCGAGTTTGCTGCCGGATGTTTTCAGATCGTCCTCCGTGATATGGAACCATCGCAGGGGATGCCCGGCGAACATCAGCAGGGGTGAGAGCGCGTAGGCGAACACCGCGCCGCGCCACTGGCGGTGGATATCCTGCACGGCCTTGCTGTCGCTGAAAAGATTGCGAAGCATAAAGCGGAAGCAAAGCGTTTGTGCGCGTACGTCCGGAATGCTGTTGCGGGCGTTGGCCTCGCCGACCATGGAATCCACCACGAAGCGAATATCCTGCAGCGCCTGCGGGTTTTCGTGGCGGTGTACGGGGATAAACGCGCCCGCCTCCTTGCCGACATCAAGAGCGATGCCGTTTTTATTGTCCAGCCCGGACAACAGGGGGATGTTTTGCGGCATGGCGGCGCCGTGCCGCCCGTTATTGGCCTGTCCTTGCATACTCTCAACTCCTCACAATAGCGTCGATTGTGCGAAACATCTGCCGGAGCAGAGGCCGCGCCGGATACTCATCGTCGTCGGCCCGGGGGGTGGCCGCGAAGATTTCGCCCATAAGCTTGTCCGAGGTTGCGCCCGGATAGTGGTTGCTGTTGGTAACGCGGGGCAATAGTACGCCGAGGCTCTTTTCCTCATCGTCGCCCCACTGGTCGCGGAAGATCTGTTGGTAGGCTTCCAGATAATTTTCTTCCGATTGATGGGTGCCGTACTCATGACCGCGCGGCCAGTAATCCTGACGCATTTTTTCCATGCGCAGCAGCGCGGGGGCGGAGAAGAATTTTTGATAATACAGCAGGTAAAGGTTGCGTTTATCGCTTTCATCCAGTTCGATGCCGTGCTTATCCAGTTTTTGCTCCATTTTTTCGGGGGTCAGGCTGATGCGATGACGGCCCACGCCCATATCGGGGAAAAGGTGCTGCGGGAGTGTTGTGACGATCTGGTAAAACCACAACACCAGCATGGCGCCGTATTCGGCAAAGGTGTCCAGGTCGGTGGAAAGGCTGGCGGAATTTGCCGAACTCAGATCGGCGAAGTACATCTCCAACGGGTTCTTCCTCATGTTGACGCCTGCTTTGCTCATTTCCCGCATGGGGCGGTGCAGCTCCGCCATAAACAAACCGACGGCGATCATCAGCTCGGTGGCGTTGGGCTTGAGGTTGGTAAACAGGTCCTGAGAAAACAGATCCCAGTCCCACGGCCCCTGCTTGAGCCACGCCGTATAGATGCCGAGGCTTTTGGGGTCGCCCTGCCCGAAGTAGTCGGAGACGGCCGAGCAGGAAAACCAGTCAAAGAAAGTCGCGGGGTTTTCCTGCAGGTTGCGGCCGGGCGCATAATGCAGGAAGGGAATCAGTTCCGGAGAGCCTAACAGATAAATCTTCTCGTACATGGGAACGGGCTCTACCGCGTTCGGGGATTTATATTTTAGAATTTCCTCCGAAATATAAGTACTTAAAACGGTTTTTACACGATTGGTAAACTCGTTGCTGTCCGGGTCGATGGGCTGTTTGGAAGTCTTCTTCAGTGAAAAAGTCGGCAGAATGGCAAGCAGGCCCAGCGCGAAGCGATCATCCAGACGGGTGCGAAGATATTGCCCGATGATCGGGATACAGGATGCGCCCGTGCCGCCGTAGCAGGAGCCGACCACCAGCAGACGATTGGCGTCGGATTCGTTCGCGGCCTGTATAAAATCGGCCAGCCCGTCGCCGGGGCAGCTTTCATAGGCGGCCATAATGCTTTGCATAAATAGCACGCCGATGTTCGGGTGCCCTTTGAAACCCTTGTCGACGGTCATCTCCCGTTCATCCTGTGAAAAGAGGTGCCTGCTGAGCAAGGCGCTTTTTTCACTTTTGTCGCCTGCTTCCATGGTGAGCAGATTGTCGCTGCCGGGTGTGGGCGTCCACGTGTACAGCAGAATCGGGGAGCGGAACAGGCGCCTGCTGATTTCCATTTTGCGGATCTTCTCATATTGCGCTACGGCCTGCGCCGCCCGCTGCTGGTTGCCGTTGCCGCCGTCCACATCCACCACTAGAACATGGATGGAGGCCCCGTCCCACAGGTCCATCGCCGCCATATGGGTTACGGCTTCCAGCACTTTGCTGCCGCTGCCGCCCAGACAAGCCAGAAAAATAGAACTCATTCAGCATCCCTCCGTTTCCGTTGGCCCGGAACGTGTACCAACGCGTGCAGCCCGCCGCCGGTAGGCGAGCTGGCGGCCAAAGGCGCGGCAAAGGTGGTGGCCAGCAGCAGTAAAATCCATAATAGAACCATCAGCAGCGGGAACAGCCCGTCGGCCAAAACCCGAAACTGGAAGTGGTACGCATCCGCCGCGACGGAAGCCTGGGACAGGAGCGTGGGGATGCCCTGAAGCAACCTGCCGACGATGGAGAGCAGCTCGTCATAAAAGCCCAACGCAAACGCAAGCGCCATAGAGGCGGCAATGTACAGGCCGGACATAAGCGGCCGGGAATATTTTTCGTTTCCAAGCTTACCCAAATCCCGCAAAGCAAGACGGAACAGCGAGATACCCGTTAAAAGCAGACCGATCGCCAGCGACCCGACGCGAAGCCAACGCCAGACGGGGCCAACCGTCGGCAGGGTAAACAGGTTTTCGCACGCGTTCACCTCCAGCAGAAAGAAACTGCTGAGCGTAACGGCGCGGCAATCCTTGCAGAACCGGACGTGGGCCTCGTGCGACATGCGGAAAAACCCGTTGAGAGAGTAAATTCCATATAAGGTAAGGGCGACGATTCCCATATCCCAGTACATGCGAATACAACTGGATTGAAAAGCCTGCCGCTGCGCCGCACGGACAGCCGCCCCCGCCTCCTGCCCGACGGTGACCGGCTCGCCGTTGAGAAACGCGTAGGGCCACACCACATTGGAAAGCAGAAAAACCAGCAAAAAGTAGATCGCTCCCATTTCAAGAATAAAGCCGATCGAAGGGGAATACCGGACCAGCCATCGTCCGAACCTTTTTGCGATACGCATGTGCCTTCCTCCTTATTGAATGTTCAGGTCGACCGTCAACTGGGCTACCAGATGATCCTCGCGGCTGCATTGGCTGACCTCCGCCCGGCGAATAGCTTCCAGCTGCTCATACAGGTCGACGGTCTTACGGGGCGTGTTTCCGTCGCTTTCCACGGCGTCCCGCAGCCGACCGGTGGAAATGGACCAGTTGCGGCTCCATGCGGCTCCGTTTTGATCCTCCGTTTCGGTGGAATGGCGGCAGTAAACCGGCAGCACAAGCCGGTACATGCCGGGAGAGCAATTGGACAGATCCACCTGCAGGCGGAAGGAGAGGCCGTTTGCGTCGGCTGATACGGCGGAGCACTCGAACCACTGATGCTGGTCTGTAAAATCCGTTATACTCAGCTGGACGCGCCTGCCGCCCCGGGCAAGCAGAACCGTTTCGCTCTCGGGCAGTTCGCTGTTGCCCAGCGAGGTTTTGATAACTTTCTGTGTCTGGGGAACGGGGGCTGCATAGGTGTCGGTAGCGTAGGTAGTTTTGTAACAGGCGGAGGCGGGAACGACGTGAAACGTAATAACGGCCGACTGCGCCTCGCCATTACTGCCGACAGTGAGCGTAAATTCCGGCACGCCGCTTGCCTCCCAGGGGGAATCTTCCGCCGATACGGCCTGCGCGCCGCCGGAAACAGAAACGGATACATTGTCCGCCGCGGTTACGATATCGAATGTGTCGTTGAGCCAGAAATCGGCGCTTTGCAGGGCAACGAAGTTTTCCGCACGCTCCTTACGCCCATCTGCCTTGGAAATTTCCTCGATTTTATCGGTGATATTCGTTTTGCACATCGACTGGTAGGTGTTTTGCACCGCGGCCGACAGCTGCTCGCACTGGCGGCTTGTGCCGATAATGATGGCATAAAACGGCCTTGGCTGATGGTGATTTGGGTAATTGTCGATCAACTGCGTGGCATTCTTCGGACATTTGGAAGTGCCGTATACGTAGTTCACACTCTCGTTGGTATAATTGTACAGGATGCCGGTGAATGCGCTTTTCATCGCAACAACGCTGACGCAGTACCCGGCGCCGAAGATGCGTTCCAGCGGCTTCGCGTATTCCGCGGGCTGCTGCGTCAGCCCGTCCGCCTCAAAATCGGTCAGGATGATAGTCGGGTTTTCAAGATCAATGGCGTCCAACACCGATAGCAGCGCCGTGGAGGCGCCACCGCTTTCCGGCAGGGTTTGATAGGTGTTTTCACTCAACAATTGCAGCGCGCCGGTCTGGTGATCGGCACGCACCAGACGCCGCTGAGCGTCGGTATCGGATGAACCTGAAAAAGTGCTATCGAAATGATAATAGGTGATTGAAGCGACCTGGCTGTACTGCTTAGCGATGTCAGGCAGCGATTCCAGCACCATCTTATAGGAAGATGGAACACAGATAGAACGACCGCTGTTCAAAAACCCATACATGGACGGGCCGGTATCCACCCATACGGACACATCTGTGGCTTGGGAAGCGGATGTGTCGGCCTGAACAGCCTGAGGTACGAGACCGCTGAAACCCGGCTCCTCATGCGTATTGTACAGATCGGAGAAAATGATGAATGCTGACCCCAGCACAAGAATAATGGCCAGAATAATCAGGGGCGCCCAGAAGATGGAGAACTTGCGCGGCTTGGATGGCTGATACATGGTCACTGCTCCTTTTACAACGAAACCGTTATATTGAATACGATTGGGAAATGAACGAACAACGCCGCACGCCGCGCCGGTAGGACGACGGTGGCAGATGCCCGACAAACCGGGGCCTTATTGAAGTATTAGGATACCCAAAGAAGCATAATGGAATAATTTGCATGAATACTATATCACAAAAATGACAATTAGTATCAAATAATACTAAAATAAAACACACTTTTTTCACTATGCGATGTGGCTAATGGTTTGTTAGAAAAATTCGGAGAAAAGAAAAGCAAAGAATGACGGGGGAGCATTGCACGGGCAGCAAAACGCCCCGCGAAGCGGTGCTTCGCGGGGCGTGGGTGATGGGAAAATCCATAGGGTGGCGCCGAAAAAACATGATCCTCCAACAACCCTCCGAAACCGGCAAAGTCTTCGGTATTTGCGGAAGCTGCGCGCGAAAGAACCCAATGTGATTCGCAGAAAGCGGAGGAGTCGATCAAACATCAATGCAGCTTGATGGAGCGTCGGTATTTGAACGGCAAAGCCCCGCGAAGCGGCGCTTCGCAGGGCTGGAAAAGAAGGGTTATCCAACCAGACATAGCTGTTTTCGGGAAGAAAACAATCGGCTATTCACGAATGCAAAGAACCGGCTGCCGGAGCAAACCGGCGGCCAACGCCTGCAGCGCGGCGCAAGGAAGAAAGGGGATCAGGGTGAAGAGCATTGCAAGCTCATACCCTAAACGGCTGCGCGGGTCCAGCGGCCTGCCGGTCAACCGGGACAGCAGATTGCCGGAGGGAATGCCGTATGTGTTGCCGACCGTGATCATACGAATTGCGCCGAGGATCCCCAAACCGGTTTCATAACCGTATTGCTCAACGATAGCCTGCCAGGCTTCCGCGGAAGGCTTGCCACGGGTATCCGCATAGTGCTGCGCAAAGAGCAGTGCGGCCAGTTCCTCCTGTTTCGCGCCGGAGAGATCACCCGCGAGCATGGCGCGGATCTCCTCCTTCTCAAGCCCTGCTTCCAGAGCGATTTTCGTATGCGCATAAGAGCACATGGCGCATTTATTGACTTCGGTAACCGCCAGCATGATGCGCTCCATCCATTCTTCGGAAAGAAGGTTGGTTTTCCGCGCGTGCCTGAAGGAAGGCATGGAACGAAAAGCATAGTAAAGGTTCATATATGCTTCCCCAACGGAAAACAATTTCCGTCCGGCAGGCTGATTTTTCATAACAGGATCCTCCTAAAATCAATACGTCCGCCGCGAAACGGCGGGACAACCCGGTTATCATACCATTTGCAACGCCGGAATACAACCAACGGCGCGCGAAGACGAGCCTGTGAAGCATGCGGGAGAAAAGATTATCAATTCGCGAGAAAAAGTTGCCGAATGGGCTTGCATTTTACCCGGCCGCTTGATATAATTATCAGGCTGATTCGGAAGACCTCCGATGGAAGCGTGGGCTCGTAGCTCAGCTGGATAGAGTGTTTGACTACGAATCAAAAGGTCGTGGGTTCGAATCCCGCCGGGCTCACCAAGAAAACCCCTTGAAACATAAGATTTCGAGGGGTTTTACTTTGTCCATTTTAGTCTGTTTTGTCCATTTTGCACCCTTTTATCCACCATTAAAGGGGTCAAAATGGGGGTCAAACTTCTGATCGCATTTTTGCGAGCACCTCAATACCCGCGTCAAAATCGCTGAACGGAATCATACGATGCTGGTCGGGATAGAATATGATGATCGGAACGCCGTACTCGCCTTTGTACCCGGCGAGCTTCTGCCCGAACTCGTCATAGTATTTATAACTGCCGGAGCGGATATAGATCACGTCTTTCCCCATCCGATGAAGCTGCTGGAAGTCGGGGTAGTGCTTGTGGGCCAGCGCGATCACATCCACCGGGCCAAAGTCGTTCATCATGTTTCTCTGGGCGTTGGTGGTATTCAGGCTTGATTCAAACTTATATTTATGACGCGCGGCTATCCTGTACTCCTGCTCGCCGCACTTGACCGTTACAACGCCTCCGTGCCATAGATTAACGGCCCCGGTTTCGTCGCATAGGCTCTGAACAAAGTCAACATTGGAATTGCGCTTGTCCCAGTCCTCGTGGCAGCCGCGGATGATAGCAACGGTTTTATCAGCCTCCTTGGCCCACACGTGCTGTGCGATAAGCGACTGCATATCCGTGGTTGCAATGCTCTCCTGCGTGCTCTGCGGATGCACAAGGGCCGAGGCGTTGTCTTTATAGTCTCCCATGCCGATCACATACAGGCCGTCGGTATCGGAAATGGTGTCCGCGTCGTTGTCAAGTCTCCGATGGTCAACGCCTTTCCCGCCGATATGCCAATCGCCCCAAAAGGCGATCCCGAAGGGTTTTGATTCGTTGATGATAACGGTGGCCTTGGTCTGCTTGCGGTCTAATTTCATCGACGCGTCGTTCACGTTTTTAAGCGCGTCAAAATAGTTCTGGATATCAGCGTCCGTAGGCTCTCGCTTGTCCTGGTATGCGACGCGCCCGGCATTGCGGTTTTTGTATCGCGTGCTTCCCCTCACAGCGGAGCGCACGCGATCAAAGGTAAACTGTTCTCGCGGATATATCTTGCGAAGCGCTCCCGGAAGCTGTGTCCACGACAAGCCTTCTTCCAGCTTAAGCCGAACGGCATCATTCGCCCATGCCTGTTTTGGTTCTGCATCCCACATAAAAGCGCCTCCTTAAAAAG
>JAQUXV010000168.1 GCA_028692205.1 Eubacteriales bacterium | reverse complement strand
TACGCGGCGTAAAAATCCAGCGCGCGCAGCGTTTCCCTTGCGCGCCGGTAGTCCATCGGCGCTAAAAACTCGCTCATATCCGACCTCCTGCGATGCTCCTGTCGTTCGTTATTTCGCTTCGGGGGACACGAAATCCTGCCCGGATCGGAGGGACGAATGCACGTCCGTTTCCGCGTGTTTTTCTGCGAGCTGCTGTTTTTACCGGGCCGATAGCTCCGGCCCCGGCAGCCGCGTCCCTTCGGAGTGATAAAAGCTTTGCCGGATATCTGTGCCGCATCGGCAGGTGTGTTCCGCAGCCTTGACGATGATGAGCATTTCATTATATAGTATCAACAATCTTCGAATTTTGCAGGGCTCCGCGTTTAATTGAAATAGCAACCGTGAGAAAGGAAAACAAACGTCATGATGTTACCTCTGGCGATTCTGGCGATAGAGAACAACGACGACCGCCTGTTTTTTGAACAGCTTTATCTCGACTATGCGCCGCTGATGATGGGCTGCGCCATGAATATCCTGCAGGACCCGGAGGATGCGAAGGACGCGGTGGAGCAAGCCGTCGTCCGGCTTATCGATCACATCGATGGGCTGCGCGGCATATCCGGCGATAAGTTGCGGCCCTATATCGTAGCAACTGTAAAAAATACCTCCATTAATGCCGCCATCAAAAGAAGCAAAACAGCCAAGTATTCTTTCTTTGCCGATGACGACGTGCTGAACGGTATTCCCGATCGGCAAAAGCCGCCCGACGAAAGGGTTGTCGACGGGCTCGAGAAAAAAGCCTTGCTCCGGGCCATCAAAGAATTGCCCGATCACGAGCGGGAGCTCCTGCAAATGAAATACCTTGCCGAGCTGAAGGATCGGGAAATCGCAAAAGTGTTTTACATCAGCGAAGCAAGCGTTCGCGTGTACCTGAGCCGATCGCGCAAACATCTTTACAGCATCATGAGAGGGCATGGATATGAAAACTAGAAGCGAAGCACGTCCGTTTACGCGGGAGCAAGTTCTCGATCAATATGAGAAAGCACTGTTCAAGCTTGCGTTTTTGGAGCTTCAGGAGGACGAGACAAACCAGATTCAAGCCGATATCGACCGTCGAAAAGGAACTCCGGACGATATAACCCCTCTTATTGAAAGCAGCCATTCCCGTATGCTTCAGGCGGTCGACCGGCGCGTACGCCGACAACATGCGCTTTCTTTGGTCGGTACCACGCTCCCAAAAGCCGGGAGGATTGCCGCGTGTCTGCTGCTCGTCTTTTTTATCGGGCTGACCACGGCGGTGGCAACCGTTCATTCGGTACGCATTAAGGTAATGGAGATCATTTTCAATATCGAAAGCGCATATACCGAGGTAAGCCTTCGCGAAAAGGAAGGCGCGGGCTTCGATGTGCCGGGCGAATGGCAGGGCGAATATTATCCAGCCTATATTCCCTCCGGGTATACGGTCGATCAGATTTCCTGCCTTCCCCCTCTCTGCCTTGTTATGTATACATCGGCGGATGGCAGCCGGATTATCTTTGATGAATGCGGCAGCGACAGCGGGACTAATATTGATACGGAAGATGCGGCCATTACCAATGTGCTTATCAACGGAAACCCGGGATTATTATCGGAGAAAGAGCATAAAACGATCATTTCCTGGTCCGAAGGCAATGAATACTTTATCCTTACCTGCGATTTCACGGGGGACGGTCCCTTGCAAATCGCCAATTCCGTTACAAAAATTAACTAAAAAACCTGTTACGTTTTTGCCTCCCAAATTGTCTTAAAGGATAACAAAGCATTTGGGAGGTTTTTTCTATGCAAAAGAAGCTTATCGGTTCGTATCTGGTCTTTCTCCTCATGGTTCTTTTCCTTGCCGGTCCGGCGCAGGCTGAAACCTTCAGCGTAAAATACCTGCATACCGACAGTATTGAATGCGGCTTTTCCCTTGCAGGCGGTGTCGCCTCCTGCGTGGGTTCCGTAACCCCGTCTTCCAAAACGCTGAAAGCATCCGTTAACGTTAAGCTTCAGAAAAAAACAGGAAGCGGCTGGACAACGGTTACGATATGGAGCGCCGCCCCGGCAGCAGGTAAAGTTGCCATGGCCGGTGGAACAAAAAAACTGGTTAAGGGCTATCAATACCGGGTAGCGGTTTATGGCAAAATCAAGAACAGCAGCGGCACTCTACTGGAATCCCCCAGCAAAATCAGCGGCGTTAAGACCTATTAAGGCAATGGTTCCAACGACGCCGTAAGAAAGGTTTTATTACCTGATTTGTAAGGGGTGGTTCCATTGGGCTGTTTTCTTCTGCCATCAGGGCATTAAACCACAGGCGGATTCCAAAACTTCAGGGTTCGCTTCTTCAGCGGCGCCTGTAGAAATCTCTCTATTTCACCCATATCCAGATAGAAAGGAAGTCTAAATCCATGAAAAAAATCGCATTCGCCGTTACAACCGCGTTGTTGGTGCTGTCCCTCGCCGCCACCGCATTTGCTTATCCCGATGCTTCCAATACGACCTCGCTTCCCTACAGCAGCTCGTTCAGCTTCAAACAGGGTGTTACGACAAAATACTGTTTCACGCCGGCCAGTTCTTCCCTGAGTGTGAAGCTCACCAGCATTTCCATGCAGAATTCCAAATCCGCAAAGCTCAAAGTAACCCCGTGTTACTACATCAGCTCTTCCGGTAAATGGGCGGCTGTAGCTACTCAATCGATCTCGATCAAATCCGGCTCCGCCAGTGATACGACATTGTCGTATACCGTTACAAGCGGCCGCAAGCATTGTGTAAAGTTCTCCAAGAGCGATTACACGAGTTTGAAGGTTTCGGCAAACTTCAAGATCAGCTAACGCATACCGCGGCATGCAATCGGGCGCATCGATCCTCGGCAGTCGTGCATACAATAAGCTAAGAACGAGCACGGCAAAGCTTACGGCAGGCCGAACGGCAACCGGATCGATGCCCCCGAATTTTTAAAAAGCAGTATAAGGGGCGGCTGTTATCCATACGGCTGCCCCCTCGAAAGGGTAACAACATGATGAGAATCACAAGGATCACCGATCAACTCGTCTGCATTCTAATCGGTTTATGCGTATGCCTGCTTCCGTGGGTTCCGGCGGCAGCTCAGGCTGATCCGGCTGAGAGCGTCCGTTTAATCTGTTACTCGGACGAGTTTCCTAATGACGATGTGATCTTTCAGCACGCCGTAAGCGTTTTTCAGACAAAGTACCCGGATGTGAAACTGACCGTCACCGTTCGGGATGCCCCCGTTTCATCCTTCGAAGAGGAAGCCGCCGATATTTATCTGGTGCATAACAATTTTGGCGCCGATACCGAACAGATCGATTTATCAACATTCAACACCAGCGAAGGCTTTTGCAATTTAAACACGCTTTCGCAGTATTCCACGTGGCAAAGCGGCCTGCTGCCCATGGATTACCTGCCGGACAGCTCGTCCGAAAACATTGCTATCCCGTACACGGCAGTCTCGACCGTATTGGAAGTCAATGAAGATATTTGGGCGGAATATAGTCTGGATGAGCCGCTTGCGCAGTATCCCGCTTTATGGAGCGATCTGGTTCCCATTGCGGAATGGATGAAAAACAAACCGGACTACGTTCTCTTTGAGGATTGCGGCGAAGCGGATTTATCCATTTTGCTGTATCAGCTTTGCGCCTATGTGGAGGATTGCCGAAAAAATGGAACGCCTGTGGACGCCCGGGTTGTTGAAGATAACCTTCATACCTACCGGGTGCTTTGGGAGATGAACGAGGTTAGCCGGACACCGGAAGATGTCAAAGCCGTATTATTCACACAAACAGCAGCGACGTATCTTTCGGGGGATGTGGTCTATACGGAGTTGCCCGCATTGTCGCCAGAGATTCGCATCGTGCCGTCTGCCTGTGTCGAGATTTTCGTCAACTCCCATGTCGAAGATCATCCATACGCTCTTCAGCTGGTCGACTGTCTGTTATCGCAGGAAAGCCAATCGGAGTACAATTTGATGGGCGTGATCCGAAATGACATTTCAGTTGAGCCGGGCGAGGATTATGAAGCGTTTCTCCCGCCCACGTCGGCAAACATGGCTGTATATTTGAGCGCACTTCAGCACGGGGCCGTACCCGAGCTGAATCTCGCGGATAAACGTTCCTGCATGAGTATTGCCAACCAATGGCTTGCCGGTAGTTTAACGGATGCGCAGGCAGCCGTACAGTTGACTGATCTTTGGGAAAAGTGAGGTAACTTTATGAAGAAACTGTTCTGTATCCTGTGTGTGCTTGCGTTGGTTTTTTCGCTTACCACAACCGCATGTGCCAAACAACGCTTAACCCTGGCCGCCGGTATCGACGACGATTCCTCCGCCGCGCTGGCGCAATTTCAGCGCGACTGCAACGTCACCGTGACAACCGATACCTGTGAACGGCGAAAAACAGCGCTAACCAACCTGATGATGACCAAAGACACATCGTTTGACATTTATCGGCTCTACAGCAACACCAACACCTTGAAAAGCCTCGCCGAAAAAGGTTACTTTATCGACTTGTCGGGGAACGAAGCTATCTCCTCCTTTGCAGGCGCGCTGCTTCCGCAGGTTCAGGCGCCGTTGATGCAGGGCGATCAGCTTGTGGCGGTTCCAACCTCGATCAATTTCCCCTACATGTTCTCCATCAACCATTCGCTGTTGGCCGAATGCGGCATCGCGGAGGACGCCGTTCCCAAAAACATGATGGAACTGTTTGATTTTATCGACAACTGGAATGAAAACTATGCGGATCTCTATCCGGAGGTAACGCCGTTTTCCGCATTCGGGTTCGACTACGCTCAGCAAAACCCCTATCTGGGCCTGGTGCTGGAAATGTACAGGGATTATATCATTACCTCCACCGGCGAACTCACGTACCATACGGATGTGTTTACCCAACTCATGCAGCGAATCGCGAAGTACGGCCTGGAAGCGGAGTCCGTTCCCGATGATTATGTTTATGACGTCCCTCAGGAATACAATTGCCTGATTTACTGCACAAATGACGATGCGACATCGTTTTTCGAACGCTCGGAGCTTACCAAAGCCGCGCCGCTGCCGCTTTTTGACGGGGCTTCCGTGGTTCAGCCGTTTTATCTCGAATGCGCCTTTATCAACCCGTTCTCTTCAAATGCCGATTTGGCCACGACGCTATTGTCGTATTATGCCACGATGCCCAACGACGAACTCCGATGCCTGATCAGCCTTTCGCTCGCCTCCCCTGTGAAAAACGCAACCTTCGACAAGGATTATCAAAATTGGTTGGACATTAAAACAGCCGCGGAGAAAGCGCTTGAATCGGAAACCATCAGCGATAGTGAAAGAGCGGATTACGAAGATCAGGTTGAATGGGTGGATTCGTTGCTGGCCGATGCCGATTCCTATCGTTACGATGTATCCCCCAACGCTCTTGAAACTTACCAGACGGTGCTGGTGCCGCTTTTATATCATCGCGGATCGACCCTCTACGATATCGACTCCCTGAACGAGCAGCTGGCGACCTTCATCAACCAGTATGAGGATCATGCCCTATCGCTTGATATGCTGGAAAACGAACTTGACAATACCATTTCCATGGTTGTCAAAGAAGAAGGCTGACCCATTCCCATTCGACAGGCCATGCCGGGGCTTTATCCCCGGATTCCACAGGGTTCGCTATCCTATTCCATCAAACGATCCCCCCTTCTGCGGCAGAATGCCTGCGGAAGGGGGGATCGTTGATTTGGCTGTCAATTACCCTATGCCTTCGATATTTTTCGGTAGATGATAATCCCCGCAAGGCTGATGACCCCGGTAATCGCATAAATAATGACGGCGGTTCGATAGTTTTGGGTCATCAGCGCGCCGCCGACAAGCGTGGAGGTGAGGATGGAGGGGATGCGCGCGAGGCTCGTAATCAGCAGCATCGGCCCAAAACGTATCGGCGTAAGCCCCAACGCATAGGTAAAAAGGTCCTTGGGCGTTCCAGGGATAAAAAACAGGATAAACGTCAACAGGTAAAGGTTGCCGCGCTTTTTCAGCAAAGGCAGGGACTCCAGCTTTTCCCGGCTCACAAACGCTTCCACCAGCTTGACGCCAAACACTTTCGTAAACAGGTAAATCAGCGCGGTGCCGATTGCAGCCCCCAACAGGCACATCCCCATGCCTTCGATTGCCCCAAAGGCGTACCCGGCGCCAACCTCCAGCGGCTCGCCGGGGATGATGGCAAAAATCATTTGCAGCACAACTACGCCGATGAAAACCAACCTTCCCAGC
>JAQUXV010000167.1:3697-6262 GCA_028692205.1 Eubacteriales bacterium | reverse complement strand
GCTTTCTCCGCCGCGCCGGTTTCCGGCGGCACGGCCTCCAAATCGCGGTTTAACAGGCAAAGGATACATTCGGCGCAAGTCTGCACGTTCGAACCTCCCAAATGAAAACTTTCCCGGGCATCATACCATAAACAGAGGAAAATGGCGAATCGGCACGGAATACTTCCTTATATAGGAGGGGAGCGCGAATGACCATCCGTGAGCAATGGGAGCAGCATGAGGCGCAGTGGCTTTGCGAATATGCCACGCGCAGCGCGGATACACGGGGGCGCGAGCACCCGGTCGTCCCCTGCGAAGTCCGTACGGATTTTCAGCGTGACCGGGATCGGATTATCCACTGTAAAAGCTTCCGGCGGCTGAAGTTCAAGACGCAGGTATTCCTTGCCCCAAAGGGCGATCATTACCGCACTCGGCTCACCCATACGCTGGAGGTGTCGCAGGTGGCGCGTACGCTGGCCCGCGCGCTTCGCCTGAACGAGGATCTTACCGAGGCCATCGCGCTGGGGCATGATCTGGGCCACACCCCGTTTGGTCATATCGGCGAAAAAACGCTCGACCGCCTGATGCCCGACGGTTTTCAGCACAATGTACAAAGCCTGCGCATGGTGGAGGTTCTGGAAAAAGACGGCAAGGGCCTGAACCTCACCTGGGAGGTGCGTGACGGCATTCGCAACCACAGCGGCGAGCAGGAGCCCGCAACGCTGGAGGGCTGGTGCGTGCGCCGTGCCGACCGTATCGCCTACATCAACCACGATATCGACGATGCGATTCGCGGCGGCGTGCTGAAGCCTTTCGAGCTTCCCAAGCACTGCCTCACCGTTCTGGGGGATACGCACAGCAAACGCATCAACACTATGATACTGGACATTGTCCATACCAGCTCCGGGATGCCCTATGTGAACATGAGCCCCGAAATCAGCGATGCGAGCGACGAACTGCGTGCTTTTCTCTTTAAAAACGTGTACAACGACACCTGGCGCGCCAAGGAAGAGATGCGCTGCGATTATGTGCTCAGCGCCCTGTATCAGTTTTATGTGGAGAACCCTTCGCAGATGCCGCAGGAGTATGTGCAGCTGATCTATCAGGACGGAGTGGAGCGCGCTGTGTGCGACTTTCTGGCCGGTATGACCGACCGTTTTGCCACCGATGAGTTTACCTCGCTGTTTGTACCCAAAGACTTCGCAATCCTTTAACGGGAGTCGCTCCTATCAGGCCGCGTTGCGCGCGGCTTACAGAAATTGTCCTTATCGTAGCAGGAATGTAACCGCCTGCGGCGAATCAGATAGAAGGTGAAACGGAAATGGCGGGAAGGTTTCCACCGGCGTGGCTGGACGAGCTGCGTGCGCGCGCGGACATCGTTCAGGTCGTATCGTCGTATGTCCCGCTGAGAAAGAACGGGCATAGATACGTAGGTCTGTGCCCGTTTCACAACGAAAAGACGCCGTCTTTCAACGTAGACGGACAAAAGCAGGTGTACTACTGTTTCGGCTGTAAGGCCGGCGGCAGTGTGATCCAGTTTGTGATGGACATTGAAAAGCTGGATTTTGCCGAAGCGGTGAAACACCTTGCGGATCAGTACCACATGCCCCTTCCGGAGATGCAGAACGATCCGGATTACGAGCGGCGCAGATCGCTCAAGGAACGTATCTATCTGGCCAATCAGGCCGCCGCGAAGCTGTACCACCAGATGCTCTGGGAGCCGCAGGGGGAAAACCTGCTCGCCTATGTGCAAAAACGCGGACTAAGCGACGCGGTGGTGCGGCGTTTCGGCATCGGCGCGGCCACGGGCGCAAGCATCGTAAAGCCCCTGCTGGATCAGCAGTTTACCGAGGACGAACTGATCGCCGCGGGGCTTGCGTACCGGCGCAACGGCCGCGTGTCGGATATGTTCCGCAATCGAGTGATGTTTCCCATTATCGACGCTTACGGCCGCGTGCTTGGTTTCGGCGGCCGTGCGATGGGCGACGTACAGCCCAAATACCTGAACACTTCCGATACCCCGGCCTTCAATAAACGTTTTAACGTTTTTGCAGCCAACCTGCTGCGCAAATCGAAAGGGCTTACGCGGGTTATCTTGGTGGAAGGGTATATGGACGTCGTTGCGCTGTCCCAATTCGGCGTGGAGGGCGTCGCGGCCACGCTGGGCACCGCGCTTACCCCGGAGCAGGCAAGGTTGCTCAGCCGTTTCGCGCCTGAAGTCTGGCTGGCTTACGACGGCGACTCGGCGGGACAAAAAGCGATTCTGCGTGGGCTGGAAGTGTTGGAAGCGGAACACGTACCCACCCGTGTGCTGGATTTTCCCGGCGGGCTTGACCCGGACGAGTACATCCGGCAGGAAGGCGAGGAAGCGTTCGCGCGGTTGAAACCCATTACCGGCGTAACGTATCGAATGCGACGGGAAAAAGACCGGTACGACCTTTCCGGAGAAGAAGGGCGCACGGCGTACGCCAAAGCCTGTTCCACAATCCTGAAAACGGTTCACGAGCCCGTGGAGCTTGAAAACTACGTAAGACAGCTCTCCTTCGAAAGCGGGTTCACCCGGGAAGTGCTGCTGGAACAGATCGG
>JAQUXV010000167.1:0-3597 GCA_028692205.1 Eubacteriales bacterium | reverse complement strand
CGGCGTACGCCAAAGCCTGTTCCACAATCCTGAAAACGGTTCACGAGCCCGTGGAGCTTGAAAACTACGTAAGACAGCTCTCCTTCGAAAGCGGGTTCACCCGGGAAGTGCTGCTGGAACAGATCGGCGTATCCCCCCAGCGCAAACGCGTTTTCACCCCCAAGCGGGAAAGCTTCCACCAGAAAGCGAAAGACGCGTCCATGGTGGATATGACCGCTTGCACCTTGCTTGCGGTACTGGCAACGGGGCGTTTGCCCAAAGGCGCCGTTACCGCGGACGAATTTACCGATCCATCCCTCCAAGCCATCTGTGAAGCGCTGCTCGCGGGCGAAAGCGCCGCCGCACTGATGGAGAACCAACCGGACGAGCAGGGGCGCGCCGCTATAGGCGCCATCCTGAACATTCAGACCGACTCGGAAGACGCTGCCCTGATGAAAATGGCGCAGGATTGCCTCAAGCGGATGCGCCGAACACGTCTGGAGGCAGAATTAGAGGAAATTCAACGTACTCTGCCGAATCTACCTGAAGGCGAACGTCCCGCGCAAACGGAACGCGCCATGCGGGTGCTTGGGCAACTGCAATCTCTGGATAACCGCTGAAACGTAGTCTTTTTATGCAGGCCGCGGCCCCTATCGCCCGGCGGACGAAGGCAATTTTACCGGCGTTTATCCAAACCAGCCTCCCGGAAACCTTACAAAGTGGTTTCATCTCCCCGTTTTTCGGGGATATGATTTCTTTACCGGATTCCCCTATTTTGCGGCCAGCCGCCGCAGCCTGTCCCCCGCATACGATACCGCCTTTTCACGTGAAGGAGTGATGAAGTTGAGCAACAATTCGCCAGAGGCGATCAAGTTGAAACTCAACGAACTATACGAGGATGCGAAAACCAAGGGCACGATTACGCGCGACGAAGTAGCCAACCAGGCAATGGAGTTGGAAATCGACGCGGACCAGATTAACAAGATATACGAGACGCTTGAGAATATGGGGGTAGAAGTGGTGGGCGAATTTGAACCCATTCCCGCCGACGAGCTGCTTGAACCGGCAAAGCTCGACCTTAGCGTCCCCGACGGCGTAAGTATTGATGATCCCGTACGCATGTATCTCAAAGAGATCGGCAAAGTGCCGCTTCTCACCGCCGAAGAGGAGATTGAGATTGCCAAGCGTATGGAGGCGGGCGACGAGTGCGCAAAGAAAATGCTCACCGAAGCCAACCTGCGTCTGGTGGTTTCCATTGCCAAGCGCTACGTAGGCCGTGGCATGCTCTTTCTGGATCTGATTCAGGAAGGCAATCTCGGCCTCATCAAAGCGGTGGATAAGTTTGACTATCGCAAGGGCTACAAGTTTTCCACCTACGCAACCTGGTGGATTCGGCAGGCCATCACCCGCGCCATTGCCGATCAGGCCCGCACCATCCGCATCCCCGTACATATGGTGGAAACCATCAACAAGCTCATTCGCGTTTCGCGCCAGCTCCTGCAGGAGTACGGCCGCGAGCCTACGCCGGACGAGATTGCAAAAGTGATGAACATCAGCGAAAGCAAGGTTCGCGAGATCATCAAGATCGCGCAGGAGCCCGTATCGCTGGAGACCCCTATCGGCGAGGAAGAGGACAGCCATCTGGGTGATTTTATCCCGGACGACGACGCGCCCGCCCCCGCCGAAGCCGCCAGCTTCACCCTGATGAAAGAACAGCTTCTGGACGTGTTGGATACCCTGACCCCGCGCGAGGAGAAGGTGCTTCGCCTCCGCTTCGGGCTGGACGACGGGCACCAGCGCACGCTGGAAGAGGTTGGGCGTGTATTCAAAGTTACGCGCGAGCGTATCCGCCAGATTGAAGCCAAAGCGCTACGCAAGCTGCGCCACCCCAGCCGCAGTAAAAAGCTGAAGGATTACCTGGATTAAATGAGCGGATATCCAGAGAATTCGACGCAATGCTCCGGCACCGGCGACCTGTCGCCGGGTGAATCGCCTTCCGGCGTCGGCGCAAAACGGACGCCCCGGCTTCCAAAGCCGGACGCGCGCCTTCGGGCTGCCGCCGACTGGGTAGCCCCCTGCGGTACCTGCGCCGATATCGGCTGCGATCACGGGCGGCTGGGCGCCGTATTGCTCGCGGAACGCCGCTGCCAGCGCCTGCTGGCCGCAGATATCAGCCCAAAGGCGCTGGCCAAGGCTCAGGCGCGTATCCGTTCGCTCGGCTTTGTAGAGCAAACCTTCTTTGCCGTTGCAGACGGGTTGGATGCTCTGGATGCATTGCCGGATAAGCGTGCGGATACCCTGTGCATTCTCGGCATGGGCGGCGATACCGTCGCGCAGATCCTCCTTCGGGGGCGGCAGCGCCTGCAGGGCGCAACGCTGATCCTTGGGGCGCAAACCGAACTATATCTGGCGCGCATCGCCATACAACAAATAGGATACCGGCTCACGGACGAACGCATTGTTCAGGCGGAAGGCCGGTTATACTTGTTGATGCGCGCAATGCCGGCGGAGGCGGATGCGCCGCCATACGATGAACGGCAGTTGTTGCTGGGCCCCTGTCTGCTGAAAACCCTTCCCGCCGAATGGCGGCCCTGGCTTGTGCGCAAGCGCCGCTTGCTATCCACGGCAGTCGAGGCTATGCAGGCGGCGGACCGGGCGCGGGATCATGAGCGGCTAGCCGCCGCGCTTCGCGAGTTGAAGTATACCGAAGAAGCCTTGCAGGCGCTTTCCGTATCGGAAGCGCTTAAACCAGGCAACGGGGA
This sequence comes from Eubacteriales bacterium, assembly GCA_028692205.1. Next base: position 856 of record JAQUXV010000167.1, on the reverse strand, counting down.
GGCGGAACCTTGACCGCAGAAAATATATGGACGTGGCTGGACCGTTTCGCTCCCTTCGCTTCTCAGGAAGATTTCGACAACAGCGGGCTGATTATCGGCGATCCGAGCGCGGAAGTTCACCGCGTGCTCTTCGCGCTGGATGCCACGTTGCCGGTGGTACGGGAAGCCGTACAGGCTGGTGCGCAGCTGATCGTCACCCACCACCCGCTGATGTTTGGCGGTGTAAAGCGAATCCGCTTTGATGAGCCGGAAGGCGCCATCCTCGCGGAAATCGCGGGCGCGCGCCTTAGCCTGATCGCCGCGCATACGAACTTCGACCAGGCATCGGGCGGCACAGGCGACAGCCTTGCCGCGGTGCTGGGGCTTTCGGACGTTGAGCCCGTACCCGGCAGCGTTTACCTTCGGGCGGGCAGCCTGCCCTCGCCGCAAACGGCGGCAGCCCTGCTTGCGCAGGTCGATCGCCGCTTGCACGCATGTTCGCGTCTTTACGGCGATCCGTCCCGCGTTATCCGGCGCGTAGCGGTTGGGTCGGGCGCGATCGGCGAAGAATTTGCTTTCGCCGCTCAGGCGGGCGCCGAGGCCTTTGTGGTGGGCGAAATCAAGCATCATCACCTGCTGGCGGCCGAAGCCATGGGGCTTACGGTATTGGAAGCGGGCCACTACCCCACCGAACAGCCCGGGCTCGAAGCACTGTATCAACGCTTTACGCAGGACGCGGAAACCGGCCATTGGCCTGTGGACGCGCTGCTGACAGCCATACGGCCCTGCCGCTGCTTAACGGCAAACGTTGAAGCACAGGGGTCAACCGCTCCGACGGGAGCATCGTAAACCGTTTAAGGAGGCAACTATGGAACAG
>JAQUXV010000166.1 GCA_028692205.1 Eubacteriales bacterium | reverse complement strand
GCATAACAACAGAGGCCATTCCCGATCAGGGAATGGCCTTTCACCTTGCGCAAAGACTCATCTGTATGACCATCTGCGCTATAACGGACATCAGCCTGCTGAAAAAGGCCATCTGTTTTGCTGCTGCACTGCAACGGGCGGTCACATATGCCCGCGTACGTTCCCGCCCGCGTTCGGCATGGCCTTGCGCAGCTGAACCTTTTCGGGCAAACCGAACTTGCATATTAGCGAGAGATTCGCCAACGGTTTGAAAGGCCGTTCCCGTGCCGATCGATGCAGGCGGAAATAGGTGTATGAAAAAACACCCATCGATAGGGTATATCCTATCGATGGGTGTTTTACGATGATTATCGGGATTCGAACTTGCGGGGTTTCCGCTGGGGAGCGGAGCGGCGCTCCGTGGAAGCGGGTGTGTGCTGAGGCGCGGGCCGACGTTCCTGCGAACGGGACGGCGCCTGGGAAACCCGCTCCTGCGCCTGGGGCGCAGCGGGGCGGCTCGTTTGGCCCTGCGGACGGGGCGAGGCAGGCCGGGCGGGATGCTCCAGCGGGTGGGCGGAAAACGGCCGGGCTGCACGCTCCTGCGCGCGGGGGGCCGCAGGACGGCTCTCCTGCCGCCTGGGCGGGGCGGAATGGCGATCAGCGGGCTGAGCGTAACTCGGCTGCCGTGCGCCCTGCTGATGAACCGGCTGCGCCTTACGGAGCGATACGGGGTTGCCGTGCCGGTCCACATCCTTCACGCGCTCCGGGCGGGGCGGGCGCGGCTGTTTAACGGTCTCGGTAAAGACTTCCATGGGCCATGCGCTTTCTTCGCGGGGGATTTTTTTGCCGATCAGCTTTTCCACGGCGGCAAGCTGCTTCATTTCATCGATGCAGCAAAAGCTGACGGCTTCGCCGCTCAGCCCGGCGCGACCGGTGCGGCCAATACGATGCACGTAGGCTTCGGCTTCGTTGGGCAGGTCATAATTAAACACGTGGGAAAGTCCGGCCACATCGATTCCGCGAGCGGCGATATCGGTGGCGACCAGCACTTTCAGCTTACCGCTCTTAAATTGGCTCATGGCTGCCTGCCGGGCGTTCTGGCTTTTATCGCCGTGAATCGCCATGGATTCGACGCCGAGCCTGCTCAGCTCGCGCACCACGCGGTCCGCGCCGTGCTTGGTGCGGGTAAAAACGAGAGCGTTTTCAACCTCCGGCTTCTTCAGCAGATTCGCCAGAAGGAACTTCTTGTTCACCTTATCCACCATATACAGCGTCTGGTGGATGCTGTCCACCGTGCTGCTGACGGGGTCCACTTTCACGGTTTCCGGATCATGCAGAATCCCCATGGCCAGTTTTTCCACCTCTGCGGGCATCGTAGCGGAGAAAAACAGCGTCTGCCGCTTTGCGGGCAGCTGGGCAATGATGCGTTTTACATCGTGGATAAAGCCCATATCCAGCATACGGTCGGCTTCGTCCAGCACAAAAATCTCAACGCGGGCAAGCGAGATATAACCCTGACCGATCAGGTCGTTCAGGCGGCCCGGAGTCGCCACCAGCACCTGCGGACCGCGCTTGAGCTGGGCGACCTGTCCGGCCTGGTTTACACCGCCGAACACCACACAGGACTTTACCGGCATATACTTGCCATACAGCTCAAAATTTTCCTGAATCTGAATGGCCAGCTCCCGCGTGGGGGTTAAAATCAAGGCGCGGGGGCGGCGATCGCCGTCTGGTCCCTGCGCGCCGAGAAACTGCAGAATCGGCAGGGCAAACGCGGCGGTCTTGCCCGTGCCGGTTTGGGCGCAGCCAAGCACATCTTTGCCTTGCAGCGCCAGCGGGATGGTTTCCCGCTGAATGGGCGTGGGTTCCTCATAACCGGCTTCCCGCGCGGCCCTTAACAGGGGCTCGGAGAGCGGCAGATTGCTAAAATTCATCAAAACATCCTTTCGTCTTTCCGTGCGTGTCCAGCAAAGGGCGCATAGCGCCTGCACGGAACTATAATCATACCATATCCGCCGCGGAAAAGCAAAAAATGATGGAGCGAAACGGCTGGCTCCGCTGCCGGAAGAGAGGCAGGACATACCCATACAGGCAAGGGCGGGAACGCAATTGCGTTCCCGCCCCGGATGAAGCATATGTTCGGTTATACCGAAAGGAAGAAACCGTGCTCTGACAGGGAAAGACCAGTCCATCGGAATGAATGCCCGTTATACGGCGGCTTGTTTATGTAGATACGGCTATGCCGCCGAACCCTGTTCAGCTTCCCGCTTCTTCATCAGCGTCGAAGCTGGTTGGCAGGGCATCGCTCGGGATAAAGCCGCGAACGGTTTTACCGTCTACGGTGGTCTCGATGTAGGCCCAGGAATGACGGTTTTGGAACGTTGTCAGATAAGTGACGGTTTCACCTTCCCGAATAGTGCGGATGGTGGTAAAGGTGGTTGCCGGGTCGTCGGTTAGGCTCGCGTCGCTTATGCAAGCCATGGATTGGTATTCAAATTGCAGGTTGCGTGCGTTGACGTTGCCTTTGATGGAGGAACCGTTTACATAACCCACGCGCACCGCGCCGTTGTTGGTTTCGTACATCAGCAGCAGCCAGCCGCTTTCCCAACCGGCAACATATACGCTGCCGTTGGTGCTCACCAGCGCTTTGCCGTTGGCCCCGCGGTAGGAGGACGAACTGGGAGCGGAATACACTTTCAGCTTCTGGCCGGTTTTCAGGGCGGTATAGGCAAAACCGGTCAGCACGTCGAAGTTATCGAAACTGATATAATCCAGATAATGCTTGCCGTTCGTATTCCGCGTGCCCTGCGCGCGCATGTCCGCGCGTACATCCTTCACCAAACCTTCGTTGGACCATTCCAGCGAACTCAGCTGGGAATAGCATGCCTCGCTGTTGTTGGAATTGGCGTTTGGCGTATACCAGGGAAGCGAGGAGAAGAAATTATCGTATTTCCCGCCGGAAATAAAGCAATAGCCGTGGCGTGCGAAGATTTCGTTGAGAATGTACCCCAAAGATTCGTAATCCCACTCCCATAGCTCATCCTCGCTCAGGTAGCGGGTATTGCTGTCCGGAATAATGTATTGCCGACCGGCAAGAGCAAAGGACGGAAGCAGCAGGAGAATCACCAGCAACGCGACGATACGTTTCCACATGGCAAACCGGCCCCTTTCAACGTGCTTTTTTCTTTGCGAATCATAACTAAAATCAGTATAGGGCAGACGCAGCGCCCTGTCAATTGTAAACAGAGCCTTAAAAAAGCGGAATGCGAAGGAAGATGTCCCGGCAGAGGCGAATATTCTAACGATAAGCCTTTCGCGAAACGCGCGCAGGGCACAGGGGGTTGCTGAATGAAGGTTCTATGGAGAACACTGCTGTTGTTGGCGATGCTGTTGGGTTTAATGCTGTTGCTGCCGTCACCCTCGCCGCTTTCCGGCGCTTTTGCGGAGGAATATACTGCTCTGCCTGTGGATGATTCGGCCGGGCCCGCGCCGAGCGAAAGCAACTATCTGGCGGATGGAACAGGCTATCAGGACGACAGCCTTACAGTGATGATCCGGGAGTTTCGGGAATACGATACCACGATCCTTGCGGCCTATATCACCGTGAAGGATGCCAGCCAGCTTCGTACGGCGATGGCGGGTAAATTCGGCTCCACGCGCGATATCCCCGGCACGAAAATCGCCGAGCGCAACAACGCGGTATTCGCCGTCAACGGTGATTATTTCAACTTCAATAACGAAGGATATATTATTCGGCAAGGCACGCTGTACCGCGACAACCCCGCCGAGGGAGCCGATGTGCTGCTGATTGACGATCTGGGGGACTTCCATATTATTCAGGAAGCGACTTCGGAGAAGATTGCGGCGTTTCCCGGTACGGTGGTCAATTCCTTCAGCTTCGGGCCTGCGCTGGTGATCGGGGGAGAGGCGCAAACGATCTCCGAAAACAAACATATCGCGTCCGAAAAACCCACCCAGCGGATGGTTATTGCGCAAACCGGCCCGCTGGCCTATTTGTGTGTCGCTACCGAGGGCCCCGAAAATACCGGCTCGGTCGGCCTGACCCTGGAACAGACAGCGAACATGATGGTGGAATTGGGCTGCGTAACCGCGTATAATCTGGACGGGGGCAGTTCCTCCACCATGGTGCTGAACAACAAGAAAATCAACGCTCTCAGCACCCATAAGGTGCGTCCGATCTGGGATATTCTGTACTTTGTCACGCTTGTGGAGCCGGCGGAATAACCGAAAGCAAACGCGATTGCGACAGGAGCATGAAAGATGACCGAACCCATCAAATGGTTTTCTTTATTTGGTGCGGATATCTATCCATATGGGGTGGCCGCCGCCGTAGCGACGGGGCTTGGGTGCCTGCTTCTCTGCCGGATCTGGAAGGCGAAAACGGGCAGGCCGATTGACGGGCTTCGCTTTGCGCTGTTTGCCCTGCCGCTTAGCCTGCTGTTTGCGCGCGCCGGTTATTGCGCGGTGCGCGCGGGGTTTATCGCCGTGGATTACGGAACGGACTTTTTATACCGTTTTGATTTGGGCGGCTACTCGCTGGCGGGCGCCTCTCTTGGGCTGCTGGCAGCCGCGGCGCTGTTTGGCAAGGTGGCGAAAGTGAATGTTGCCGATGTGCTGGACCGCGCTTTCCCGGCGGCGCTGCTTACGCTTGCGGGCCTGCGGCTTGCGGAGTGCTTTACGATGGATGGAATCGGCGCGTTTGTGGACGATCCGGCACTGCAATGGTTTCCGATGGCCGTTCAGGATTCGTATGGCGAGTACGTCGCGCCCATCTTCTTTTGGGAAGCGGCGGCGGCGCTTGCATTGTGCGCGGCGCTGCTGCTTTGGACGCGGAAAACGAAACGCAGGCGCGGCGATACCACGCTCACCGGTATGCTGGGGCTGGGGCTTTCGCAAGTGCTGCTGGAAAGCCTCCGGCAGGACAATTTTTTGCGTTTCGGGTTTGTGCGCGTCAACCAGCTATGGGGTGTTGCGCTGGCGTTGATTGCGATTTTGATCTGGCTGGCGCGCACAAGGCCGTCGCGCGCTGTTGGCGCCGCTGTTTCTGCGGGGTGCGCGGCCGGCGTGGCGATGCTGGTACTGATCGAGTTCGGGCTGGATAAATCCACAATTTCCAACACCTTGCTATATGCCATAATGGTACTGGTGCTTCTGATGCTGGCGGCGACGGGGCTTGCCCTTCGGAATCGGAGCGAGAAGGGGGAGACCTGCAATGAAATACGGTAAGGGACTGCTTTGCGCGCTTTTAGCGCTGCTGATATCGGCGGGCAGCGCGCTTGCGGATACACAGATCGTGATGACCTTTGTGGGGGACTGTACTGTCGGATGCGAGGACAGATTACTGGGTAAGGACTATTCCTTCGCCGGGGTTGCGGAGCGGGAAGGTTACGGCTATTTTCTGGCGAAGGTGAAAGACTTTTTTGCAGAGGACGACCTGACGGTCGGCAACTTTGAAGGTGTGTTAAAGGATACGCATTACGGTGCGGCCAATAAAACCTATTGCTTCCGGGGCCTGGCGGATTATGCGCAAATTCTTACACTGGGCAGCGTTGAAGCGGTAAACCTCGCCAACAACCATACCGGCGATTATGGCACAACGGGCCGCAGCACGACGCTGAAGGCGCTGAAAGCCGCGGGAATCAACACTTTTGACGAGACCAGCGAGTACGTATTCGAGAAGGATGGAATCAAAATTGCTTTTTGTGGGTTTTGGGGCGTAGGCTTCAACAAACGGGCCGATATTACCGCGCGTATCCGCCAGCTGAAGGAGGAGGGCGCGAACGCCGTTGTTTGCGCCCTGCATTTCGGGGAAGAATATGCCACTTACCATAACAAAGTGCAGACGCAGGTTGCGCGTATGGTGATAGAGGCGGGGGCCGACGTAGTGGTGGGGCACCACCCCCATGTGGTACAAGGCATGGAAGTGTATGACTCCCGTACGATTTTTTACAGCGTCGGCAATTTCCTGTTTGGGGGGAACGCCGAGGTGCGTTCCAACGAATGCCTGGTTCCGCGCGTGACGCTGACGTTCGGCGACGACGGCACATACCTTGGCCAGCAGGTGCAGCTGTACCCGGCCAACGAATCGGGCAACGCGGAGATGAACGATTATCAGCCGCGTCTCGTGCAGGGGAAGGCGGCCGAAGCGGTGTTTGCCAAACTGGATGCGGACAGCGAAGCGATGACCTACCAGCAGACGAACGCCTGCAGGGTATACCCCTATCTCGCAGCCGGAATGGATGAGGAGGAGCCATGAAAAGATTCGCGACCCTGCTGCTCGTACTGACGCTTACAGCGATGAGCGTGGGCGCGATAGC
>JAQUXV010000165.1 GCA_028692205.1 Eubacteriales bacterium | reverse complement strand
GCCTTGAACTTACGGGTCAGCGCAACCGCCAGCGCCAGCGCCAGCACGTTGCTGAATACGATAAAGAAGAAAGCGTACTTGCCGGTAAACAAGAGCGCTTTGATAAAATCGTTGTTGCCGGTAAAAATATCCCGGAAATTGGCCAGGCCGATGAAAACCGGCTCCTTGGCGATGCCGTTCCACTCGGTAAGGGAGTAGAAGCCGCTCATCACAAAGGGAATATAAATCGTTATCGATACCAGAATAATAGCCGGAAGCGTATACAGAATGGTTTCTCTCAGCGCGTTTCGCGTCAGCGCGCCCGACTGCGGCGGTTTGTGCACGGCGATACCTCCTGACGGGCAGCCGTACCGTAAGCGTTGGGTACGGCGCGGCCTTTGTACGGGAATAACGGACAGGGCAAACGGACAGTAAATGCCGCGGGCTGCGGCCCGGCTTTGATAACCGGGCCGCGAAAGCGCCGCGGCGAAAGGAGGCTACAGGTTAATTGGAACCGCCTTCCAGCTCGACCCATTTCTGCTCGATCTGGGAGCAAGCTTCGTCTTTGGTAATGGTGCCGCCGACATATGCCTGCATGATTTCGCCAAAGGCCTGATGGAAGCTGTCGGTGGAGTAGCAGACGGACAGCGCAGCCGCGCCGTTGGTGGCGGAGAGCTCAGCGCCCTGCTTGATGATCTGCATATCGGCAACCTTGGCATCCTTGATGGGCGGGATCACGCCGGCCACATCGCAGAACCAGTTCTTGCCGTAGTCGCTGGTGTACCACCAGTTTACAAAGTCAAGCACGTTCTGGAGCACTTTGCTGTCCTTGTTGATGCGGAGGGCCTGGTCGCTGCCCGCGATGATCTGGCACTGCGCCGGATCGTCGGTGACGGGGTAGCCGTTAAAGCCGATTTGCAGCTCGGGATCAATAGCCATCAGATCAGCCTCAACCCACGCGCCCTGGCCGACCATGATGGCCGCCTTGCCGGAACCCACGGCCGCTTCTTCGCCCGCGAGGTCGGTTTCCAGGGGTTTGTTGTCGCCGTATTTCACGGTCAGGTCGATGAAATCAAAGAAGTTGTTGTACAGCACGGGATAATCCGCGATTTTGGCTTCGCCGGCGGCAAAGCTCTTTACCAACGCTTCGGGGTTGTCGGTAGCGGCATCCAGGAAGTGCTGCCATACGTGTTTGTACACCCACCACTCGGCATAACCGGTGGAGAAGGGGGTGTAACCGGCGGCGGAAAGCTTTTCACAGGCCGCTTTCATGGCTTCGACGGTGGAGGGGAACTCGGTAATGCCGCACTCGTCGAAAATCGCCTTGTTGTACACCAGGCCGAAATAGTTGCCCTTCAGCGCGAAACCGTGTACCTCGTCCCCGCTCATCATCATGGCGCGAACGGCGTCGTCCATGGCGGCGGCGGCGGGCTGATCGGCGAAGTTATAGGAGTAATCCAGATAGACGCCGATTTCCTTGCCGGAAGTGGTGGAGAAGATATCCGGCGTCTCGCCGGCGTTGATCTTGGTTTTCAGCAGCGTGGGATAGTCGTTCTGCGTCGTCTCGTAGTTGATGGTCACGTTGGGGGCGACCGTCTTGTACTCGTCGATCAACGCGCGAACCGCGTCCGCGTACTCGGGCGAGCTGATGAACATGTTGATTTCCACGTTATCCTCGGCGATGGCCGGGATGACCGACATGGAAACGAACAGCGCGATCGCAACCAGAAGGCTCACAAGTTTCTTCATTTTGCGTTTCCTCCGTTCATATTTGGTTAGTAGCGTGTTTCAGGATGCGCATCCTTATTGCCGGTATTTACATTGTAACATGGATGACGCATATGGGAAGGTAAAATCCAAAACGAACATGTGCAAAATCCTGTACAATTCCCCCACACGCGCTTTCCCCCCGCAAAGGGATATGATACAATGAGTTTTGTATAGTCGGCGCGCGGGCTGTTTGCCGCCGTACCGACGGAAAAACGGAAGAAACGGCGGGGACGGCGCATGCGAAAAGCCGGGCGTATGATCCAAAACTGGAGAAACCGCACCACCATCCGCAAGCAGCTCAGCATTGTGGTGGGGCTGGCAACCGCGCTTTCCATCACCCTGCTGATCGGCTTCAACTACGCCACGCAGGCCAACGCGAACGTGCGCCAGCAGATAGACGCGCTAAGCCGTGTGCTGGGGCTGGAAAACCAGCGGCTGGAGAATTACGTTTCGGATCTGCGCACCTTCTCACTGCAGCTGCGCGGCAATTCCGGCTTTATGGAGATTGCAGCGCAAACGACGCCCCTTTCCTATTCCCAGCGGCAAACGGTGGAGACGGCGCTTAAAACTCTGTATTATTCCCGCAGCGACCTGACGCGGGTGGAACTGTATCTGGTGCGGCAGAAACAGCAATACGTAATCGAGGCCACAAAGCGGAAGGTGTCGCTGGTCGACGGTGTGGATGTGACTACGCTGCCGGATTACGATCGGTTTACCGCAAAGCCGGATTTTTCGGATATCCGCCCGGACGACAAGGGGCTTCTATGCTTTACCCGGACCATTATCGATTCGCCTCGCGAGACGCCGCTGGCGGTGATGCGGCTGACCGTGAGCAATGCCGCGGTGACCCCGCTGTTTGAGAGCCACAGCCAGTCGCAGGAAAGCCTGTGCGTTTTCGGCGCGAACGACGAGCGTTATGCCGTCGACGCCGGTTTGAGCGACGCGGACGCGGACATGCTGTTGGCGGGCGTACGCGCGGACGGCGGCAGCTTCACCGCCGCCGTCGGGGGTGCGGAAAGCCTTTGCGTCGCGGAAAGCGATTCGGGATCGGGCTTCGTGCTGGTGGCGTCCAAGCCCATGAAAGTGGTGAACGCCGCGTTGATCACCACGCGCAATTATTCCATTCTGCTTGGGTTGGCGGCGCTGGCTTTTTCGGTGCTGCTGGTGATCGCCTTTATTCGGTATATAACCGAACCGCTCAGCAACCTCGCGCACCGGCTGCGGCGCGTGGGCTCAGGCAACTTCAAAACCAAAGCGTCCCTGGAAGGCAGCTACGAGATTATCGGGCTTTCCGAAGATGTGAACCACATGATGACGGGCATCAACAGCCTGATTGACCGCACCTACGTCGCCACCCTGAACGAGCGCACCGCGCAGCTTGCGGCGCTGGAGGCGCAAACCAACCCGCATTTCCTGTTTAACACCCTGCAGGCCATCGGCTCCGAAGCGCTTGCCCGGGGGCAGAAAGCGCTTTACAATATGGTTACGGCGCTGGGTATGCTGCTAAGGTACTCCATCAAGGGCGGCAACCTGAGCACGCTGCAGACGGAGCTAAGCTATGTGGAAAAATACCTGTCGCTGCAAAAGGCGCGTTTTGGCGACCGCCTGACCTATCATATCCACGTGGAGGACGCGATGGCGGGGCTTTCCGTGCCCAAGCTCGGGGTGCTCTCGCTGGTGGAAAACTCTATTGTCCATGGGCTTCGGGGCGAGGTGACCAACATCCACATCGAGCTGGCGGGAACTGTCGACAGCCAAAACGTGCGCTTTACCGTAAGCGACGACGGCTGCGGAATCCCGTTGGAGAAGCTTGCGGAGCTTCGCCCGGCGCTAAACGACCCGACGGTGACGATTTCCCAGAACATTGGCCTGATGAACCTCGCCAGCCGCCTGAAGCTGTTGTACAACGGCCTTGCGCGGCTGGAAATTACCAGCGAACCGTCCCCGAGGCTCACCACGGTGACGCTTACGATACCTCTGGAGGTGATAAAGCATGTACAAAGTATTGACGATTGACGACGAACCGCCCGTACACGTCGCCATCCGGTCGCTGATCGACTGGCGCGCCCTCAACGCGCAGGAGCCGGTTTCCGCCTACAATGGCAGGGAAGGGCTGGAGTGTATGGAGAAGCTTCAGCCGGATATCGTGTTCGTGGATATGAATATGCCGCTGGTAAACGGCAAGGATTTTTTATCCGTCGCGACCCGCAACCACCCCTACAGCCAGTATATCGTCATCAGCGGATACGACGATTTTCAATACGCGCAGGCAGCCATTCGCTATAACGTGGTGGATTATCTGCTGAAGCCCATCGATGTGGAGGAACTGGAAAAAGCGCTGAAAAAGGCGATTGCCCGGCTGCCGGAGTGCAAAACAACGCTGGAGGACCGCACGCCCACCGAGGTCATCGCCGCCGTGAAGGACTATATCGACCGCAATTTTCAGCACGACATCCACATTGAGGAGCTTTCCGACCAGTTCTTTTTCAGCAAGGAGTATCTGAGCAAGCTGTTTCGCGATCAGTACGGCTGCCCGATTTACGAATATGTGCTGCAGGCGCGCATGGACAAGGCGCGGGAATACCTGCTGAACCCGAAACTGCAGGTACAGGACATTGCCGAGCGGCTGGGCTACAGCAACGCCAACTATTTCGGCAAAGCGTTCAAACACCGCTATGGAATGACCCCTTCGGAGTTCCGCGATACCGAGCGCGCGGGCGGCGTGCCGGAAGCGGACGACTGCTGATGGGGTTTGCGCTGCCGACGCCTGCGGCAGAAAACTGCGCGGCCCTCCATACCGCGCCGGTGATTCGTTTCCGGCGTTTTTTGATTGCGAAGGGGAAGGGAAGCGCGCCCGAAAAGCGAATGAATGTATAGGTGTAGGAGTGATGGAATATGAACGGCTTTCTGGAGCAGGAGCGTTTTTTACGCACCGAGGATGTGGATTTCAGCGGCGCGTGGCGCTTCGGGGATATCTTTCTGGTTATGCAGGAGGCGGGCGCGGAGCACTGCGAGCGCCATGGGCTGGGCATGCGCACCATGCGAGGGCAAAACCTTGCCTGGGTGGTCACCCGTGCGCATGTGCATATGGAACGCGTGCCGAGGATGGGCGAAACAGTGACGATTCGCACCTGGCCAAAGCCGCCCAAGCACTGCTTTTTTCCGCGGTATTACCAGTTTCTGATCGACGGGGAGGCGGTGGGCGCCGCGTCCACCCTGTACGCCCAGCTGGATCTGACGGCGCGCCGCATGGCCAAGCCGTGGCTGGGCGGCAACGACGAGTTGACCTGCGATTTGGAACCGCCCATGCCTCTGCCGGGCAACCTGCCTGCGCTGGACGCGGCGGCGGAGACGAGCGAGCGTGTCGCGCGCTATTCCGATTTGGATATTAACAACCATGTCAACAATGCCCGCTATCCGGACTGGTTTTGCGACTGCTTCCCGATGGATTACCACCGCGAGTGGCAGCTTACGGATGTGCTGATCCATTACGACCGGGAGATTACCGCGGGCGCAACGGCGCGGTTGTCCCTTCAGCGGGATGGACGGCAAAGCGTGCTGAAAGGCGAAAGCGAAGGGAAACCGTGTTTCGCCATGAGCGCCGTGTGGGATAAGCGGTAACCCCTTTCCCGTGAATATTTCTCGGCGGTATTGAGCGTTTGTGGTTCCTTAACATGGACAAACCCGTTTGCAAGTGCGAACAACTTGTTTTCAATGCGTTGAATAAGCGAGGCCGAACCGCGTCGGGGCGGTCACGTATAACCGTATGTGACCGCCCTGAAACGATACAACCGACAAGAGAATCGAACTTTTTCAACAGGAAAGGGCGTTGCGCCCCTTTTTTTGTTTCTTATTATGGAAGGTTTTGCCTTTGCCGCGCGTTTGGTTGGAAAGAGAGACCTGCAAGGGGGGTTCCGACATGAAAAAGATGCTTGCGTTGCTGACGGCCCTGGCATTGCTGCTTGCCGGGAGCACTGCGGGTGCGGCTGCGCCCATGACGGCGGTTACCGGTTCCCTCGGCGGCGCGCTCGACCGGGTGAAGCTGCGGGCCGCGCCTTCCACGGGGGCCGGGGTATTGGGACAGTATTTCACGGGGGTGCGCGTGGACGTTCTGGAAACAGGGAGCACTTGGTGGCGTGTGTGCATCGGCGACCGCGAAGGCTATATGATGAGCCGTTTCCTCAGCACAAAGGCGGATGCCGAAGCGGCGGAGGGAATCCCCGGCATGCGCTGCACACCCTATGTAACGGTTCCGCCGCTTTTATACAATTCGCCGGATGGAGACGCATCCGTTATCGCGACGATGGACACATACGCCATAACCGTGCTGGCTACCGTCGGCATGGACTGGCTGCAGGTGCGGTATCAGGCGGCGGGCACGCAGCCCGTAACTGGATACGCCAAAAGCGACGAAATCGCGATGGCGGAGAATTACGCCGGGCCGCTGGTGAACACCGGGGATGTGAAAAACCGCCTGAATCTGCGGGAAGCGCCGGACAGCGCCGCCACGTCGCTGGGCCGATATTACTGCGGCGTAACGATGTGCCGGCTGTTTGACGACCATCCCAACGGC
>JAQUXV010000164.1 GCA_028692205.1 Eubacteriales bacterium | reverse complement strand
ATCCGGATGTGTTTGGCACCGACCACTGTGTGATTGTTTCTGCGAATGACCCGAACAAGGAGTGATGGACACCATGAAAAAGCGAGTGCTTGCGTGGCTTTTGACACTGTGCCTGCTGGCGGGTGTCATCCCGCTGACAATTACGGCGCTGGCCGAAGAGGCGACCTATGTTTGGGTCGGCATGCAGCTGGACGACAGCGAATACGATGCGCCGGACTCGACAACCGAAGCGACGATTACCAACGTGTCGGTCACCGTTGGGGGGCAGGCTCCTGCCGAAAGCCTTGTCGATGACGCAATATGGTTTAACGCCGGAGCCGCGATTGCCTATACTTTCGACGATACGCTAACCGACAATACCTACCAGTACAGTGTGTCGGTGGACGGTGAAGCGTTTACCGCGATATCCGACGGATTTGTGATCGGCAACCTTGGCCTGACAACGGAGACGACGCCTTACGTGATGATTTTCCGGGTCGCCGACGAGGACGATTCAACGAATTACGCCGATTCGATCCCCTATTATGTCTACTATGACGACGAAGCCCCTGTGCTGCTCTGCAAAACCGGGGAAGACAATACGGTCTACCTGTATTCAGTTGATGCGGCAAGCGGGCTGAGCACAACGGAAATGAATGTTACGCTGGATGCGAGCGTGCCCTGGCCCATCTGGGAATACAGCCTGAGCGAGTTCGGACAAAACGTTTACTGGTGCTCGTTTATCTATAATTCTGCTGGTATTATTCCCGCGGGAACGCTGGGTGTAAAGGATAATGTGGGCAACATCGCCGTATGGGGCGAGCCGATTACCCTGACTGATAATTCGGGCGATGGCTCATACGACGGCGGTTCCTCCAGCGGTGGTTATTCCAGTGGAAGCACCACACGCACGGTTTATTACTCCGCTTCCACCTACACCACCGTTACCCCGTATAACGGCGTGGACCTGGTAGTGGAAACCGGCGCGATGGATACTTTGACCATCGGCGATCAGGCGCTGGGGCTCAGCCTTAGGCGGGCACGGGGCAATACGCCGAATACGGACGAAGAAGCTGCTTCCTTCAACGCAAGCTTCACCGATTGGAACGGCGACGGAGCGGAGCTGACCGACGCAGCGGACGGGGATGAGGCGGTCGATACGCTCATCCTGACCGCGAGCGACGCCGATGCGGAGCAAACGGAGGATGGGGGTTACGCCTACAGCTGGACGTTTGACGGCTCGGTCTATAAAAAGCTGGCGGCCAGCGGCATCGACTATCTGGTGCTCTCCATAGGCGAGCAGGCGACAGCGCTCTCTACCGCAGGGTTCACGGCGGGCATCCGGTACAACCTGTATCGTGCGGCGGGAATTGCCAGCAAAGACTTCGTTTACACCATCCGGATGGAGGGCGACGACCTGAAAGTACAGGTAAGCGTAGACGGAGAAACCTATGAGATGACCAACGACGAAACCAGCGAGCTGTATTACTACGATCTTTATAACGGCACGATGGAAATGCTTGACCGGCCCTTTGGGCAAGAGGACACAACCGTGTTCGCGGACCGGCAGGGATGAGGTGAAGCGGAATGACCGAAGCGGAGAAGAACCAGAAAATCAAGAAAAAGAAGCGCGCCAAAAGGATTAAGAAGCTGATCGGCTGGCTGATCTTCCTGGCGTTGCTGGCAGGCGCGTTCTACCTGTTTGTGCTGCCGGACCTTACCGCAAGCGCAACCACGACGTACGACAGCTACACGGCGACACGCGGCTCCATTTCCAACTCGATGAGCTTCAGCGGAACGATCAGCGTGGTCAACAGCGAAACCATGACCTCCGGATCGGCCGCGACCGTGCGGAAGATTTACGTGTCGGAAGGCGAATCCGTAGCGCTGGGCGATAAGCTAATGCGCCTTTCCGACGGCGAAGTGTTCAAGGCGGATTTCGACGGTGAAGTGAACGAGATCTCCGTGGAGGAAGGCGACGAGATCAGCGCCAACGCGAGCCTGATCCAGATTGTTGATTTCAGGAATCTCCAGGTATCCGTGCGGGTGGATGAGTATTCCGTAACCGATCTGGCTGTCGGCGAGGCGTGTGAAATTTCGGTTACAGCGCTGGACCAGACGTTTGACAGCACGATATCCCACATCAACCGCATTTCGTCCGGCGGCAATTCCACAGCCTACTACACCGTTACGGCAGAGTTCTCCGGCACGGAGAACGTTCTGCCCGGTATGCAGGTAACCGTGACCATTCCGGAGGATGAAGCCGACGACGTCATCATCCTGAACCGCGACGCGCTGAGTTTTACCGGCGACAACAGCGCCTTCGTCCTGATGAAGAACGAGGATGGCGATATGGAGCAGGTGCAGGTGGAACTAGGCGTGGATAACGATAATTACGTAGAGATTACAAGCGGCTTAAGCGAAGGCGACACCGTTTATGTTGAGGTCGAGTCCAGCGCTTCTAGCAGCAGCGGCCTTGCGAGCCTGTTCTCCTCCCTTACGGGCAGTTCCACACAAAGCACCACCAGCAGCGGCGGAATGCCCAGCGGCGGCAATTTCGGCGGCGGCAACATGGGTGGCGGCAATATGGGCGGCGGCGGCAATTTCGGCGGAGGCGGCGGAATGCCATAAGGAGAGGATGACGCAGAATGGGTGATAACAAGGAAATCTTCTTCCGTATGCGCGATATCATTAAAACCTATCCGCTGGGGGACGACGAAACAACGATCCTGAAGGGCATCAATCTGGATATCAACAAAGGCGAGTACCTCTCGGTGCTCGGCCCTTCGGGAAGCGGCAAATCCACACTGATGAACATTATCGGCTGTCTGGATAAGGCGACGACGGGCGAGTATATCCTCCATAACAGCGTAATCGACGATCTGGATGAAAAAGAGCTGGCGCAGATTCGCAGCCGAGAGGTGGGCTTTATTTTCCAGAACTCGCAGATGCTACCCAAGCTGGATGCCATGAAGAACGTGGAGCTTCCGCTGATTTACGCGGGCGTGCGGCCCAAGGAGCGCGCCCGCCGCGCCGAGGAAATGCTGGTGAAGGTGGGCTTGCAGGATCGCATCCACCACCGCCCCAATATGCTTTCCGGCGGCCAGCAGCAGCGCGTCGCCATTGCGCGCGCGTTGGTAACCAACCCGACGCTGCTTTTGGCCGACGAACCGACCGGCGCGCTGGATCAGACGACCGGCCAGCAGATTATGGAGCTGTTTCAGGAGTTGAACAACGACGGACACACCATTATCATGATTACGCATGACCTGCATGTGGCCCGGCATGCCAAGCGCGTGGTGAATATTATCGATGGGGAATTAACCGAGGTAGAGGAGGCGACATTTGCGTGAAGAACTTTTTTCATCGGCTGTTCGGCGGATTTTACATGTTCACTGAAAGCGTGTCGATGTCTATCGCCAATATCACGCAGAACCGCCTGCGCTCCTTCCTGACCATTCTGGGCATCATGATCGGCGTTACCGCGGTCATTGCGCTGATCACGACGGTGTCGGGTGTATCCACCTCGATTTCGGACTCGTTTACCTCCATGGGCGCGGGCACGATGACCGTTTCCGTAACCGGTAACGATATGCAGGCGGGCCTTACGTCGGAAAATCTCGATGAGATAACGGCGCTGGACCACATTACCGGCGTAACGCCCAGCGTATCGGCCACGATCAGCGTGGCGCGCGGCAGCGAATATGAAAGCGATATAACGCTGGCGGGGAAGAACGCCTACTATTTCACCACGACCGACGCGGTTGCCCGTGGGCGCACTTTTAACCAGATTGACATGGATGATATGTCCCGCGTCTGCCTGATCGATTCGGATATCGTGGATGAGTTTTTCTACGGGGTGGACCCGGTAGGCCAGAACCTTTATTTGAATAACCTCAGCTTTACCGTGATTGGCGTTTTGAACGATTCGGACGACGAATCCATTTCGGATATCGTTTCCGGTAGCACAAGCAATATTTATGCGCCGTACACAACGGTGCTGAAAATGAACAGCGAAACGCTGGTAAATTCCATTACTGTGTATGTGGACGACGCGGACTACTCCGACGCGGTGCAGACGACGATCGGCAATTATATGGACGCGCTGTTCAGCTATGAAGACGATACCTACGAAATCACCACGATGGACAGCATACAGGAAACCATGGACAGCATGCTCTCCATGATGAGCGCCCTGCTGGGCGGCATTGCCTCCATCTCCCTGATCGTCGGCGGCATCGGCATTATGAACATGATGCTGACCAGCGTTACCGAACGTACCGTGGAGATTGGCCTGAAAAAGGCCATCGGCGCGGAACCCTCGCAGATCCAGATTCAGTTTTTAATCGAGGCGTTTCTGTTGTCGATGATCGGTGGGATTATGGGGGTTGTATTGGGCATTGCGCTGTCCGCCATCCTGTGCCAGATCATGGGGACAACCTTTACAATCTCCTATAGCGCGATTGCGCTTGGCGTGGGCTTTTCCGCCGCGGTCGGCATCCTGTTTGGTTGGTCGCCGGCACGGAAAGCCAGCAATCTGAACCCTATCGACGCGTTGCGACGCATGTAAAACGAAGGAGGATTCACGATGAAAAAGAAGATTCTGCTTGCTGCGCTGAGCCTTATGCTGAGCGTTGTGCTGATGGGCAGCGCGGCGGCGGAAACAACGTTCGACGGCACGGTGGTTTCCAGCGAGTCCGTCAGCGTAACGGCTCCGTTTGGCGGAACGGTCAGCTCCTTCCGGCTGCGCGAGGGGGATGAGATCAGCGTCGGGGATGTGATTGCCGAGGTGGAGACTACCAAAGTATACGCGTCCACCAACGGCGTGGTAACCGGCGTTTTCGGGCAGCCCGGGGATGCGGTGGACGACGTGGTAAGCCGTGTGGGCGCGGTGCTCTACATCGAGCCGGACAGCAAATATACCATCACCGCCGATATCCAGAAGGCGTACAGCGACAGCGACAACAAGTATGTGAACATCGGCGAGACCGTATATATTGAAAGCTATTATTCCAGCAACGGCAACACCGCCGTTGGCACCATCACCGCGACCAGCGGCACCACCTACACGGTGGAAACCACTTCGGGCGAACTGCTGATGGAGGAGACGGTGAACCTCTACCGCTCGTCGGATTACGCCAGCACCAGCCGCATCGGGCGGGGAACGGTTTCCCGCACCGCCGAAGTGGCCGTGAGCGGAAGCGGCAGCATCCTGTATATGCACGTCAAGGACGGCGATGCCGTTACCCGAGGACAGCTGTTGTTTGAAACCGTTACCGGCACGCTGGACGGGCTGTATGCCACCAGCAACCAGATTGTCTCCGATGTGGACGGCATTATCGCGTCGGTTAACCTGTCCGCCGGAAGCACTATCAACAAGGGGGATACGCTGCTGACCGTATACCCGCGGGACGAGATGCAGGTCGTGATTGAAATCGACGAGTATGATCTGGCGGATATCCATGAAGGCGACCAGATTCTGCTGGAGTTTAATTACGATGATTCGGACGATAGTATGTGCCCCGGAACCGTATCGATGATCTCGCACGTCAGTGCTTCATCCGGCACCTCCGATGTGGCGTATAAAGCCTATATTGACTTTACGCCCAACGACGATATCCGTTTGGGGATGACTGTGCTGGTCAGTACCGAAAACGGAACCGATGACGAAGAATATATGGATGATACGGAAGACGGCAGTGAAATAACGCCGGATCTGGCGGCGGCACCGGACGGGGCTGAAACGCCGACCGAAGATGTGTTGGAAGCGGCAACTGACTGAGCTTGACGGTGGGCGAATGTTTGCCTTCAATTACGCCGCGGGGATTGCCGGGAAAAACCGCCAATGATCGACCCGGATGATCGGCGCACGAGCGACCCAATCCGCCGGAACCACCCGGGAAACGAAACGCACTGTAAACTGCCGGGCGGCAGGGAACTCATGGGAAACAGATACCGTGAAGCTCCCCGCCGTCTTTTGTTTTAACGCAAGTGCCGGTTCAACCACCCGCGCTGCCTGAACGGCATGATGGGTACATTGGGTGGTTGTCCGTATTCCGGGTTTTCGTATGAACCGAAAGTTCCTTGTTGACGGGGTTTCTGCCGGACGAAAAAAGCAAGCCGCGCGCCTCCAGATCGGTGGCGCGCGGTTGATATCTCCATAAAAAGGAAAAATGAGAAAAAAGTTTTCGCTTTTCCAACAACAACAACAACACAACCTAACCGTTTCAAACAAAACGAATTGAAGTAGTCAGGCGCTTCCCCTGTAATGCGATTTCAAACCCCGGTGTCGCAAGGCTTGCTGGTGATTTGGGTTTCCGGCGCGAAACGAAAACGCGGCGTTACCTCTAAAAGGATCCGTGACA
>JAQUXV010000163.1 GCA_028692205.1 Eubacteriales bacterium | reverse complement strand
GCTGCCGCCGTAAGGTTCGCATTTTTGCGAACGACGCAGTACGCATGTGAAGGAGGATATCCATTCATGAATCGTATACCGAGCCGTTTGTTCGCCTTATTGCTATGCGTCATGCTTGCCGTGTGGATGCCGCTTGCGGCGTTCGCAACGGGAACGGAAACAAGCGATACTGCTAATGTTGACGAAAGCATTGAGAACAACCCGGATCTATCCGAGACGGAAAAAGAACAATGGCTTGAATGGGCCAATGAAGAAGCCGACAATGCCGACGCGACCACCCAGGAAGATACGGAAGCGGTTGCCGCACTAGAGGACGCCCTTGCGGAAACCGACCAGACCGGCGAAGCGATCGACATTGAAAATCTGGAACTGAATGAAGCGCTGCCGGACAACGTCATCAATATTCTGCTGCTGGGCGTCGATAACCGCTCCGAGGAGCTGAAAAGCGGCCTGAGCGACGCGGTGATTATCTGCTCGATCAACGTGGAGGATGGCAGTGTAAAGCTTACCAGCATCACGCGGGATACCGAAGTGATCGTTCCCGGTTACAAGAGCACCAAACGCATCAACTGCGCGTTCAAGTACGGCAGCAAAGACGGCGATTTGAACGCTGGCGGCTATTTGGCGATGAAAACGGTCAACCGTAATTTCCAAATGAATATCCAGCGCTATGTGGTGGTGAACATCCACGGGCTGGCGAATATTATTGATGCGCTGGGCGGCGTGAACCTGGATATGACCTCCAAGGAAGCCAGCCGCATCAATTTCGAGCTTCGTAAGGAGCCGATGGATTCGGTGAAGCGTGCCAAGGTGGAGGCGATCGAAGGCGTGCAGCATCTGGACGGCATGCAGGCGGTTACCTATGCGCGCATCCGCGGCATCGACAACGATTTTATGAGAACCCAGCGCCAGCGCAAACTGCTGGAAACGCTCATGGATAAAGTGATGGACGGCATGGACATGGGCACGCTCGTCAAGCTGATCCAAACGGCGCTGCCTTTCGGAAAAACCAACCTGACAGCTGCGGATATGGTGAGCCTGGGCGGGCTGGTGATCAGCGGAACGGCGATGAGCAATCTGCAAAGCGGTGAAAGCGTATTGGAGCAGTTCCGCCTGCCGATGGACGACACATGGAAGTATAAAAACGTAAACGGCGCAACCTATACGGCCTTCCGCAGCGACGCGAAGAAGCTGGCGAACATTCAGGCGATGCAGGAGTTTATTTACGGACAATCCTACGCGGAAGAATAAGCAAATCGATTTAATAAATAACCTTCAGCGCCCCGCCGGAACATTCCGGCGGGGCGCTGAGTCGATAGAATCATCATTACTGTGCGTTATCGAAGCGCCTATACAGCTACTGTTGCAATCGTACCGAATGATCGGCCTGTTGGCGGGTATGCCTGAGAGGATGCCAAGCAAAAAGTTACAACGGTAAAAACGAAAAAGCAGCCGTCGCAATCTGCAAAGCGTCCGGCCGGTTGCCCTGTCGGACGCTTTGCAGGGATTGCCGTATCGTTTGGCGGTATCTGTCGAAAAAATTACGCCTTGGCTGTCTTATCCGTAATCATCTTGTGGATGGCTGCGGCCGCGTTCTTCCCCGCGCCCATGGCGAGGATTACCGTAGCCGCGCCGGTAACCGCGTCGCCGCCGGCATAGACATTATCGCGGGTGGTAAGGCCGTCTACGCCGTTGGTGATGATGCAGCCGTGGCGATCGGTGGCCAGCCCCTCGGTTGTGCTGCGAAGGAGTGGGTTGGGCTGGGTGCCGATTGCAACGATCAGCGTATCCACATTGAGGATAAACTCGCTGTCGGGTTTTTCAATGGGGCGGCGGCGGCCGCTGGCGTCCGGCTCGCCGAGCGTCATTTCAACGCACTTAACGCCGGTTACCCAGCCTTTGTCGTCGCCAAGAACCTCAACAGGGTTGGAAAGCATTTTGAATACGATGCCTTCTTCCTGCGCGTGCTCCACTTCCTCGGCGCGCGCGGGCAATTCCGCCATGCTCCGGCGATAGACGATGGTTACCTGATCGGCGCCCAGCCGCTTGGCGCAGCGTGCCGCGTCCATGGCCACGTTGCCGCCGCCCACCACCGCGACGGAAAAGCTTTTTTGAATCGGCGTTGCGCTGTCGGGGAGATAGGCCTTCATCAGGTTGATACGGGTAAGATACTCGTTAGCGCTGTAAACGCCCTTCAGATTCTCGCCGGGAACGCCCATAAATCGGGGGAGTCCCGCGCCGCTGCCGATGAAGATCGCCTCGTAACCCATATCGAAAAGCTCGTCCACCGTGAGCGTTTTTCCGATAATGACGTCTGTATCGATCTTTACGCCCAGCGCCTTCAGCCCTTCGATTTCGTCGCGCACAATGGCTTTGGGCAGCCGGAACTCCGGTATGCCGTATACCAGTACGCCGCCGGCTACGTGGAGCGCCTCGAAAACCGTTACCTGATAGCCAAGCTTCGCCAGGTCGCCCGCGCAGGTAAGGCCGCTTGGGCCCGCGCCGACAATGGCGACGCGGTGACCGTTATATTCGGGTTCTTTCACAGCTTCATGCGAGTTTGCACGATGCCAATCCGCCACAAAGCGTTCCAGACGGCCGATGCCGACGCTTTCGCCTTTGTTTTTCCGTACGCATACGCTTTCGCACTGCGTTTCCTGCGGGCAAACGCGGCCGCAAACGGCGGGCAGGGCGTTGCAGGCGCTTAAAATCCGGTAAGCGCCTTCCAAGTCTTCCTCGGCAACCTTTAAAATAAAGCCGGGAATATCCACCGCAACGGGGCACGCACTGACACAGGGATGGTTTTTGCAGTTCAGACAGCGGCGTGCTTCGCTGACCGCCATGCTGTAGGTATATCCAAGCGCGACCTCTTCAAAATTATGATTGCGTTCCTCCGCAGGCTGTGTGGGCATAGGGGTTTTCACTTGGCTCATGTTGCGTTCCGGCACAGTTACTGCACCTCCTTTTGGTAAAGGCGGCAGGCACTCTCGCGGGCGTGCTGCTCAAATTCCTGATACATCTGCCCGCGGCGCATCGCTTCGTCGAAATCCACAAGATGCCCGTCAAAATCAGGACCGTCCACACAAGCAAACTTGGTTTCTCCGCCCACGGTTAAACGGCAGCCGCCGCACATGCCGGTGCCGTCGATCATAATCGGGTTCATGCTTACAACGGTTTTAATCTGATATTTTTTCGTGGTCAGCGAAACGAATTTCATCATAACCAGCGGCCCGATGGCGATGACTTCGTCATACTGGTTTCCGGCGTTGATCAATGCCTCCAGCGCGGTGGTCACCAACCCTTTTTCACCGTAACTGCCGTCGTCCGTCATAATACGCAGTTCATCGCTGACAGAGCGGAATTCGTTTTCCAAAATAACCAGATCACGGCTTCGGAAGCCGATAATGCTGTGTACCACCGCGCCCTGCTCGTGTAGTTTCTTTGCGACCGGCATAGCGATGGCACAGCCGACGCCGCCGCCAACAACACAGACCTTTTTAAGCCCTTCCGTTTCCGTGGCTTTCCCAAGCGGGCCGACCAGGTCTTCCAGAGAATCGCCCACGTTCAGGCTGTTCAGCTCCATGGTGCCGCCGCCGACCACCTGAAAAATCAGGGTAATGCTGCCGGCTGCACGGTCGTAATCCGCCACGGTCAGGGGCAGGCGTTCACTCGACGTTTTTGCACGAAGAATAACAAATTGTCCGGGTTCCGCTTTCCTGGCAACCAACGGTGCGGAGACAGTGATGCGCGTTACAGTGGGGTTGAGGGCTTCTTTTGTCAGAATTTCAAACATTGGCGATAACCCTTTCATAGGAACGTATTGGGAGCGGTTTTCGAGCAGAAAACAGGTTTACCGGGCGGCGACGCACTCAATTTCCACCAGACCACCCAACGGTAAAGCGGCGACCTGCACGCAGCTGCGGGCGGGGAAATCGGAGGTGAAGTAGCTGGAATACACAGCGTTTACAGCGCCGAAGTCCGCCATGTTGGTAAGAAAAATCGTAGTTTTGATAATGTTTTCATAACCGAGGCCGGCGTTCTTCAAAATTGCGCCAAGGTTTTTCATAGAGCAGTGTGCCTGCTGTTCCACATCCGCAGCAAGTTTGCCGGTTTCCATGTCGATGCCCAGCTGGCCCGAAGTAAAAACAACGTCGCCGTTGGCAATTGCCTGCGAATAGGGACCGACTGCCTTAGGCGCCGAATCGGTGAAAAGTACATTTTTCATTCTTGTCAACTCCTCCTTGTCGATGATAGTGCCATTACGCTTGACAGGCTCCATTTTACCATTATGAATCAAGTTATGTAAAGCGATTGTGCATTATTTGCACAAGATCCCGAAACGAAATTTCGGTGGATTGAAATTTGCGTAAAAACTGTGTTTCGGGGGCGGAGAACGGATAAAAAAGTGGTTTAAAAGGAAGAACGGGCGCGTATATAGAAGATAACGGTATCACCCTAACCGTAGTGGGATACTGTAAACAAAGAAATTGCATCCTTCAGAATGGAGGGAAAGCCTATGCATATTATCAACGGGAAAAAGGCGATGATGACGGTTCTGCTATTCGTCGCGATGGTCGTTTTTACGGGTTGCACGGTGCAAACCGGAAGTGCGCCGGAGCCTGTGCAGACAACGGCGACCGGTGCCGCCGAAACCGCAGCCCTACAGGCGGCGGATCAAACGGCGTTACCTACCGCGACGCCGATCGCGGAACCTACCGCAACGCCCCAGCTGGTGACGCTGAAGGTGTTTAACGCGGAGGAACTGGCCCAATATAACGGGCAAAACGGAAACCCCGCCTATGTCGCGGTGGATGGAAAAGTATACGACGTTACCGATGTACCCCAGTGGAAGAACGGATCGCACTTCGGTAAGTATCAGGCGGGGGCGGACCTGACGGAAGAAATTAAAACCGTATCTCCGCATGGCGTTTCCAAATTGGATTCTGTGCCGATTGTCGGCATGTACGAACCGTAAAAGAGAGCAATTGGATAAACGCCGTTTATCGGCTGTTTGAGGCGAGCGAGTTATATGAAGTTTTTGAAAACCGAGTTTGGGAAAATCCATACATTGATCGCCGTTTTTGTGCTGGCTACGCTGACGCTTGGCGCCGGAATGGCGTTCAGACTGATCCCCTATATTCCATACGGCGAAATCCACGGCTTTCTGGGCGCGTCGATCATACCGTTATGGATTCTCCTGCCGATGCTTTCTCCGAGAAGGAAAAACCTGTACCGAATTCTCCGGGAAAGGGTGATGATGAACCGCCGGGATCTGCAAAAGGGCAGGCCGTTGGGGATTGCCGCCAAAGTGGTTACAATGGCGATGGTACTTTTATTTTTACTGCAACTGAGCACCGGCGCGCTGATGGAGACTGGGCTTACGTATACGCTTTTTCCAAGCTTTTCAATGCTCACTTTCCACACAGGGTTTCTTTACGCGCTGCTGACGCTTGTGGCGCTGCACGCGTGCCTGATGTTCCTTGTAAAACACAGCAGGGGACAAAAGAAATAATGCACTGAGAAACAGGATGTTCTACCAAAACAATAGGACGAACCGAAAGGAGCGCAGCAATGAATGCTTTTGAATTTGCCGTAAACATGGAAAAGGATGGCGAGAAATACTATCTGGAGCAGGCCGATAAAAATGAAAAGAATCCCCTTAACGTCGTATTCCGCCGATTGGCGGCGGATGAGGCAAAACACGCACAGATTATCAGGGACTGGATGGATGGAAAACCCTATGCGCTGCAAAGCGACAATCAACTGAACGCCGAAAAAGACCTGTTTCTCCATCAGAAGGATTTTCAAAGCAGCGTCAAAGAGTTGCCGGATCAGGTGGAACTGTACCATACAGCGCTTGCGAAAGAGAAGCAAAGCGTTGACCTGTATACCGATTTGCTGGCCAAAGCCGGGGATGATGCCGGGCGCGCGTTGCTCAAATTCCTGATCGAGGAGGAACAGAAGCACTATTCAATTTTGGAGGAGATGTACCGGCATGTGAACCGCCCCAACGAGTGGGTGGAATCGGCTGAATTCGGCATCCGGGAAGAATACTGATCGGCGCGGAAAACGGCGGACAGCAGATAACGGAATAATCCATTTATCGGAAAGCTTTTCCCGATAAACAGAATGGTATAACCGCTTTTGCTATACTGTACCGACATCGGATAACCGAAACAGGCAAGCCTCTTCAGCAAATAGGAAAGAACGCCAACCCTTTATCAGGATTGACGTTCTTTGCTTGGCGGAGAGTTAGGGATTTGAACCCTAGTACGGTTTCAGCCGTAACACGATTTCCAGTCGTGCGCCTTCGACCACTCAGCCAACTCTCCACAAGTTACGGGATCGCAACGGTGCAATTATACAACT
>JAQUXV010000162.1:2117-6379 GCA_028692205.1 Eubacteriales bacterium | reverse complement strand
ATTGGATGCAAGAATAATAGTTTCATATTGACTTGAAGGAATAATCTACTATACTACAGATAACAACGTTGTGTTAATTAGACAGTTGCGAACCCGGAATAAGATCTGGATTCGTGAAGAAACGACGTATTTGATATCTCGGTTTTTAACATGCGTTGATGCGGAGCCGGGTTAAGCGCTTCATTTTGGAAAGAGCGCGACGTTTGCCGGACAGATGGGGAAAACGGCACTCAAACGATGGGGAAGACAGCTGCGCACGCGGCTTTTCAACCGCCGATATGCGTGGACGGATCGGTCGCCCGGGTAAACACTGCATGAAAAACCTTCGCGCCTGCGCTCTACGCAACACTCGCAAAGCGGTTTGAAGCGGTGCTTGCCTGGTGGAAGACGGCGGGGGATACTGCCGGACGGGGGCATTTTCCCATAGGGAGCCCGGAAGGCTTACAGATTGGATTGGAGGAAAAAACAATGACGCCCAAAGAGCTTTGTTCAATCGTAGATCACACGGTGCTGAAACAGACCGCAACCTGGGAGGATATCCAAAGACTTTGCGACGAGGCCATCGAATATGGAACCGCCTCGGTTTGCATTCCGCCGTGCTATGTAGCCAAGGCGCATGAGTACGTAAAGGGCAAGATGGTTATCTGCACCGTCATCGGCTTTCCGAACGGCAATACCACCACGGCTTCCAAAGAGTTTGAAATCCGCGAGGCCATCGACAACGGCGCAACCGAGCTGGATATGGTTATCAACATCGGGATGCTGAAAGCCGGGAACATCGCCTATGTAGAGGACGAGATCAAGCGCCTGAAAGCGATCACCGGCGACCTGGTGCTGAAGGTGATTATCGAAACCTGCCTGCTGACGGACGAAGAAAAGATTACCATGTGCAAGGTCGTCACGGATTCCGGCGCTGATTTTATTAAAACCTCCACCGGCTTCTCCACGGCGGGCGCGACGTTTAAGGATATTGAACTTTTTGCCAACCATGTCGGCCCCAATGTAAAAATCAAGGCGGCGGGCGGCATTTCAACGCTGGAGGACGCCGAGCGCTTTGTCGCGTTGGGGGCCGACCGTCTGGGTACGAGCCGTATCATCAAACTGCTGCAGCAAGAGCAGAGCAAGTAAGGCAGGCGGCACACCGAACGTACGGCATACCTGATTTTGCAGGCGTTATCAAAACCGAAAGGCAAGAGGTTGGAATAAAATGAAAGACAAAATTACGGTGTTCGGCAGCTTCGTTGTGGATTTGATGGGCAGAACGCCGCATCTTCCCGTAGCGGGCGAAACGGTGAAGGGAAGCTTTTTCAAGCAGGGCGCGGGCGGCAAGGGGTTCAACCAGGGGATTGCGGCGCACAAGGCCGGCGGCAATGTGGCCATGATTACCAAACTGGGTCGGGACTCGATGGCGAAAATCGCGACGGACGCCATGGATGCCGTAGCCATGCCGAAAAACTTTCTGTTCTTTAACGAGGAGGTTGCGACTGGCGTTGCGCTGATCATCGTGGATGAAAACACCAGCCAGAACGAGATCGTAATCGTACCCGGAGCCTGCGCCACCATCAGCGACGAGGACATCGCCTCCGTCGAAGAGCGCATCAAGGAGTCCGCTTACCTGCTGCTTCAGTTGGAAGTCAATCAGGACGCCAACGAGAAGGTTGCCAAAATCGCGAAGGAGAACGGCGTGCGGGTCATCATCAACACGGCGCCCTACCAGCCGGTAACGGATGAGTTTTTAAGCGGGGCGTATCTGGTTACGCCAAACGAAGTGGAAGCGGAAGAGCTTACGGGTGTTCGCGTTACCGACATCAAAAGCGCGGATCGCGCTGCGGACGTGTTTTTCAGCAAGGGCGTGCAAAACGTGCTGATTACCCTTGGCGGTCAGGGCGTGTACATCAATACCGAAGGCCGTTCCGAGATTGTGCCGGCTTATAAGGTGAACGCGATCGACACCACGGGCGCCGGAGACGCTTTTAACGGCGGGCTGATCGCCGCGCTTGCCGAAGGAAAGAGCCTGCACGAGGCAGCCCGGTTTGCAAACGCACTGGCGGCCATTTCCGTACAGCGAATCGGCACGACGCCGTCGATGCCGACAAGGGAAGAAGTGGACGCGTTCCTCGCGGAGCGCGGTTGAATAAATTCTTAGGAGGACCCGGCATATGTTAAGAGGCATTCCCGACATTATTGGTTCCGATCTGCTTAAAGCGCTGGCGGATACCGGCCACGGCGATCTGATCGTCATCGCGGATCATTTCTATCCGCCGATCACGAAGTCGCCCAACGCTGTCAGTGTTCAGGCCAAAGGCTGCGGCGCCGCGCAGATGGTGGATGCGATTCTGAAGCTGGTTCCGCTGGATGTGGAATACGAAAAATACCCCATCCAGTACATGGTTCCGGATGCGGATTCCGGCGTGGTTATGGAAAGCTCGCCCGTTTGGGAAGACGTGAAAAAGGCGGTTGTCGCCAACGGCTACAAAGTGGAGTGCGTAGGCGAGATTGAGCGCACCAAATTCTACGAGAAGGCTAAAGGCGCTTATATTACCGTATGCACGAGCGAAAAGAAACCCTACGGATGCATTATCCTGCAAAAAGGCGTTCTGTAAACCGGTTGTTTTGGATGAATGTTATTGCGTGATGCAATCGCATTATATTATGAAGGAGGAACCACTATGAAAAAACTCGCAGCTCTCGTTCTTACTATCGTGATGGTCGCCACGTTGTTCGTCGGCAGCGGTTCTGCTGAAGAATCCTACGACATCATCTACCTCACGCCTTCCACCGCCTCCAGCTTCTGGAGCCAGGTTGAGGTCGGCATCCTGCAGGCCAAGGCCGATCTGGAAAAAGAGCTTGGCATTACCGTTAACTACTCCGTCGTCGGCCCCGCCGAGGAGCAGGAGACCGAGAAGTACATCACGGCTTTTGAAAACGCGATTGCGCAGGCTCCCGATGCCATCGTAACCGCCACGCTGGCGATCGATTCCACGATTGCTAAGGCCCGTGAAGCTTCCGAACAGGGCATCGTGCTCAACTTCGTCAACTGCGGTCTGGGCGTAGGCGACGATGGCGCTTATCAGCAGTATTATAATGAGTTCTATTACTGCTCCAACGACACCATTGGCGAGCTGGCCGGTCAGGCGTTCCTGAAGGCGATGGCCGATAAGGGGATGTCCACCGACAAAGGCGTGATCGGCGTCAACATGAACGTTGAAAACGAAGCTCTCAACCACCGCATCCAGGCTTTCCGGGACTACATCACGGCGAACGCGCCCAGCCTGGAAATGACCGAAACCTATTACAACAACAACGTTGTGGAAAATTCCCAGACCAACGCCGAGAACATCATTTCTTCTTACGGCGCCGACCTGATCGGCATGTACTCCGGCAACAACATCACCTGCGACGGCGTTTGCAACGCGGTACGCGGCGCGAACCTGAAAGACAATTTCGTCTCCGTCGGCGTTGACTCCGACGATATCGAGATTAAAGCGCTTCGCGACGGCTTCCTGCAGGCGATCATCGTGCAGAACGCGTATGAGCAGGGCTACCTGTGCATGGAAAACGCCATTCGCACGCTCGTTACCGGTTCCAACCCCGAGACTGTGCAGCAGATCAACTGCCCGCCGGTTATCGTGACGCTGGACAACATTGACAGCGAAGAAATCAACTTCATCATGAACCCGCAGTTGGCGGAATAATCCGCTCGCCGGAAGGGAAATTTGATGGAACGGTAGAACCTCTTGGGTATATCGTTTCCAGAAGGTTCTTCCACCCAAAATCGACGGTTCCGGCGGCCCTGTGCCGCCGGAACCGTGCCGAGCCTGCGGCGGAAGAGAAGAAATGCGAAATGAGGGTGAAATTTTGCAGGATACCATTTTGAAAATCGAACACGTAAGCAAGTTCTACCCTGGCGTTATCGCGCTTAACGATGTAAGCTTTGAGCTGAAACAGGGCGAAGTGCGCGCGTTGTGCGGTGAAAACGGTGCGGGAAAATCCACCCTGATCAAATGCATTATGGGCGTGGAACAACTTAGCGAAGGCAGCATTACCATGAACTATGACGGCCGGTGGGTCGTGAACGCGAACGCGGTGGAGGCGCAGAGCCACGGTGTGTTCGCAAACTATCAGAGCGTTACGATTGCCCCCGATTTAAGCATTGCCGAAAACTACTTCCTCGGCTGCCAACCGACCCGCAACGGGCTTGTGGACTGGCGGAAAATGACCGAGGAAAGCCAGCGGATTATTGATAAGTTCGAAATGAACGT
>JAQUXV010000162.1:0-2017 GCA_028692205.1 Eubacteriales bacterium | reverse complement strand
AATATCAGCATGAGTTCGCTGGATATGATCAGCAGGATGGGCTTCATCAACCTTCGAAAGGAAGCAAAGCGCGCCGAGGAATATACCAGGGACGTTAACGTAAAAACACCCTCGATCGACCAGCTGGTGGGCAACCTTTCCGGCGGCAACCAGCAGAAGGTTGTTATTGCCAAACTGCTTTGCCGCGCGCCGGAAATTCTGATCTTTGACGAACCGACCGTCGGCATTGACGTGGGCGCGAAGCAGGAGATTTACAAGC
Source organism: Eubacteriales bacterium (assembly GCA_028692205.1). The sequence continues at coordinate 1,758 of JAQUXV010000162.1, read as the reverse complement.
TGATCGAGCGCCTGACCGCGCAGGGCCGCGGCGTGATCCTGATATCTTCCTATCTGCCGGAGGTAATGGGCCTTTCCGATCGCCTGATTGTGATGGCGCAGGGCGGAATGACAGCAGAGTTCAGCAAGGAAGACCTGAAGACGCTTACTGAAGAAGAAGTGCTCCGCAAGGCGTCTATCGAACAATAAGGAGAGAGTTCTATGGCATCGAACAGGCAGGCAAGACCCCAGAATGCGTTAAGCCAGGTCTTTAAGAGGACTGAATTCACGCTGGGCATCATCATCATCTTGCTGTTTTTATTGGCAGGCACCTTCACCAAAAACTTTACGAGCGCCTATAACCTGACCAACCTGACCAAACAGGGCGCGATTGTCGGCGTTATGGCGGTGGCGCAGACCGTGGTTATCATCACCGGCGGGATTGATATTTCCGGCGGCGCGATTGCGGGCCTGGGCTGCATGACGATGGCATTGCTGCAAACGCAAACCGGAACGCCGTTTGTGCTGACCATTCTGGCCTGCCTCGCGGTAACGGTTCTTTGCGGTTTCCTGAACGGCGTGATCATTTTCGACCTGAATGTGCCTGCGATGATCGCCACGCTGGGCACCCAGACCGTGATTCGCGGCATTGTAAAGTTGCTCTGCGGCGGCCTGAACGTTACCTACACCGATGAGCGCATTTTGAACATCGGCACGGAGAAGCTGTTCGGGTTTATCCCGTATCTGGCATTAATTTGGATCACGGTCGCCTTGATTGTTTTCATCATTCTGCGGTATACTATTTTCGGCCGTAACCTGTACGTGATCGGTTCCGGCATTGATGTGGCGAAACTCAGCGGCATCAAGGTGCGCAAAATGTTCTACATGGTGTACTCCTTTGCGGGGCTCCTGTACGGCATTGCGGCGATTATGCTGGCGGCGCGCGTGGGCATGGCGCAGCCCGGCACCGGCGAGGGCTACGACATGAGCGCAATCGCCGCGGCGGTGATCGGCGGCGCTTCGCTGGCAGGCGGGCGCGGCGCGGTTACGGGCACGCTGCTGGGCACGGTGCTGATGGTGCTGATTACCAACGCGGGCACCGCGTTCCAAATCGACCCGTATCTTTTGGACGTTACGACCGGCGTGCTGATTATCTTCGCGGTGGCCATGGATATGATTAAGACGCGCAAGAAAGCGTAAATTTATCCGAAAAGGCTTTGCCCAGATAAAGCCGGACGGCTCCCGCGCGGGCAGACGAAGCTTGGGAAAAACAGGGGAAAGGAGTGCGAAATTGTCGCCGGCGTTTGCCGCGGTGATTCGCACATAGGCCTATGTCGATTCTGACGATTCTTGCGGAAGTGACCACGGCAACGGCTGGGGCGGAAAACTCCCTGGATATGACGAGCATGATGGATGTCCTGCTGATCGCCATGTTCATCGGCTGCGGCATCTACAGCATCTACTCCTATTTTCTCCAGCGGAAAAGCAGTGTGCTGCTCGCCAACAAGATCATATGCCCCAGCAATTGCGAACCGAAAAAATGCAAACAGCCGGAAGCGTTTATGAAGTTTATTCTGCCGAAAGTATTGGGTTTTGGCATCGCGTTGGTGCTGTTTGGCGGGCTGTTCGTGCTGGATCACTTTTTCGGCGGCAATAGCCCATGGCTCACCATACTGCTGGTGATCCTGCCGACTGCGCTCTTCTTCTGGTATGTGGCGATGCTGCACAGGGCGGCGGAACGCTACTGGTAAGGCAAACGGCGGTTGCATTCAAAGAAAAC
>JAQUXV010000161.1 GCA_028692205.1 Eubacteriales bacterium | reverse complement strand
CGCCGCGTTTCGTCAATAATCACCTGCATGTTCTCCGGCTTGTTTTCCCCGGGCAGGTCCCGCATAGCTTCCGCGTACCCTTCAATCAGGGTCAGCGGCGTACGAAGATCGTGCGATATGTTGGCGATCAGCTCCCGCTGCATCGTTTCCACACGCCGAAGGTCCTTTGCGGTCTGGATCAGCGTCGCATTCAGTTCCCGTATTTCCCGGTAGCTGACGCTGGTTTCGGCAGGCTTGAAATTGCCTTCAGAAAGGCCCATGGCCGCCTCGTTGGTATCAATAATCGGCAGGGCGATGCGGCGTGACAACACCAGTGAGATTACAAAGGACAACAGCACCATCAGAATCGCGATAAAAAGATACTGGCTGCGTAGGGTTTGCACGGTGGCTTCCACGGGGGTGATGAGCGCGTTCAGGAAAATATAGCAGCTTTCACCGGATTCCGTCGTTACGCTGCGAATAGCCACCATGCTGCGGGATCGGCCGTCATCCGCGCGCGGCACAGGCCCCTGAAAATGGTTTTCGTTATACTCACTTTTTTCAAAACCGCCGATGCTGAAAGTGCGGTATATCGTCGTTTGACTTTCATCCGCCAGCTCAATATATCGGCTGAGATCATACGCGGACATATGGTTGATAACGCAGTCGTTGGTCATATCGCTTGAAATAAGCCGTTCGCCTTCGCTGTTCACAATCAGCACGCACACTTCATTGGTTTGCGAAAGGCGATCAGCCAGCAATTGCAAATCCGAGTTGTCGATGTTTTTTGCGAGGGTATCGATGGAGGAGGTGAGCATAGTGGTTTTTTGCAGCTTGTAAAAATCCGACAGGAGCGCGATCTGAAATACCCAAAGCAATGCAAGCAGCGCGCCTGTGAAAAGCAGAAAGTAGAGAAAAACCCTTCCACGAATACCCAGCCTGTTCATAGGCGAAAGAAGGCGGGAGAAGAAGGCGCCGACGGTGGAGCGAGCCTTTCCCGCACGGCGATCCGTTATGGGGGTTTCGGCATCATGCTTTTTCAAACCGGTATCCCACTCCTCTTAGCGTAACGATGTACTTGGCGTAATCGCCAAGCTGCCTGCGTAAAAGTTTGATATGCGTATCCAGTGTACGATCGTCGCCGAAAAAGTCGTACCCCCACACTTCGGAGATCAGCTTGTCCCGCGTCAGGGCGATGCCGCGGTTGCGCACCAGATAAAATAAAAGCTCGTATTCCTTGGGGGAAAGCTCAATTTCCTCGCCGTCGATTGTCACCTTGCGAGCCGTATAGTCCACTGTCATCCCTTGAATAACAGCCGTCTGGTGGGCTTCTACACCCGGCACCACGCCGTTGGAGCGCCGGAGAACCGCGCCGATGCGGAGCATCAGTTCCTTAGGGGAGAAGGGTTTGACGACATAATCATCGATTCCGAGTTCGAAACCGTGTATTTTATCGTATTCTTCGCCGCGCGCCGAAAGCAGGATAATCGGCACCGTCGGGCTGGTTTTACGAATCTCCCTCGCAGCGGAAAAACCGTCCAATTCCGGCATCATAATATCCAGAATAATCAGGTCGAACGCTTCCGCGCGTGCGATTTCAACCGCCTGCATGCCGTTTTCCGCCTCCGAATAGGTGTACCCCTCAAAATCGGCGTACTTGGCGATCAGCTGCCGGATTTTCTGTTCATCGTCAACAATCAGCAGTTTCATAGATTGCGCGTCTCCCTCTTTATTATGGAAATCATTATGCACAGTATAGCAAAATCCGCGGGAAAACTCAATTACATCCCTTACCGGGGACGGAGGGTATTGATAAACCGCTTGCCAAAGATACACGCCGGACGCGGCTTTAGCCGGCAGGCCGAGGCGGTTTATCGTGTACCTCCCATAAATTTTCTCGCGGCTGCGTGACGTGTGTATGAACAGGCTATGAACGCTTGCTGAATCCGGGCCGCAACGATGGTACCGAACAGAATTGGCAAGCGCACGGGCTTGTGCTATAATCAGTCGATCAAGGATGAGGAGCAATACAATGCAGGCACAAGCGATCAAGCGCGCGACCCGACTGGCGGGGAATACGGATACGAATATGCTCAAGCTGATCGCGCTGATCTTTATGATCGTCGATCATCTGGGCGTGGCGGTTTTCAGCGGCGTAACGGAAATGCGTATTCTGGGTCGCATTGCGATGCCGGTATATGTGTGGTGCCTGGTAGTGGGCAGCGAGTACACGCATGATATTTGGCGCTATGCTTTCCGCCTTTTGATCATAGCGGTTATTTCGCAGCCCATCAACATGGTTGCGCTGGATAACCCGTGGTCCAAACTGAATATTCTGTTTTTGCTTTGCCTTGGCGTAATCGCGATTGCGGGCATACAAAAAAAGCGCTATCTCAGCCAAATCTGGGTGCCGCTGCTCTGCTATGCGTTTCTGGGGTATGTAAACGTGGATTACGGTTGGCGAGGGCTCACCTTTATCCTGCTGATGTATGCGGCGCGCAGAAGCCGCGGCGGGCTTGCGGCGGTGTTTCTGGCCTATTCCATGTACTGGGGCACATCGAGCAGCGCGGTAAACGCGTTTGCGGGCATCCCGTTTACGTTTCTCTCATGGACGTCCATTGGGTCGGTGCTGCAGCCGTTCTTCCGTATTCAGGCAATGATGTGGCTTGCGTTGCCGATGATCCTGATTCCCACACATACAGGCGTCAAATTACCCAAGTGGCTCAGCTACGGCTTCTACCCACTTCACCTGCTGGCAATTATCATTATCCTTTTATTAACGGGGCATTCGGCCTCAAGCCTGTTCTCCGTATTGACGCAGTTTTAGCACGAAGCAGGTTGGCTATACACAAAACGGCAACCGTATTTCCGCTGTCAGGCACGCTACATCGTTATGTCCCCGAATCATCAATGGCAGGATCGTTGGCAGACGCTGTGATATTCATCGCTTTAACACTCAAGACTACCTTTTATAAACAACGAGAAAATTCATCATCGGTTAAGCCGCCAGCGTCATTTGAACGTAGGCGGTTTAATAAACTGGCGTCTGATGTAAGTTGGCAGTATGAAGTTGCAAATGCATTCCTGCTGTTAATGCATAGACAAGCCCCCGGAGGAGAGCTTGCACTCCCATCCGGGGGATACGGTTATTATGTTATCCGGCGAACGCCTTACAGCGACTGTTGAAGCGTTTCGGCAATCGCGGTCAGAAACTGATCGCTGTTCAGCGCTTGTGCTTCACCCTGGAACAGGGGGATGAGGTCTTTGGTCATCTTGCCGCTTTCGATGGTCGCCACCGTCGCGGCTTCCAGGGCCTTGGCAAAGGCACAAAGATCCGTAAGCCCGTCCAGCTCGCCGCGCTTGTTCAACGCGCCCGTCCAGGCGTAGATGGTGGCGACAGGGTTGGTGCTGGTTTCTTCGCCCTTCAGGTAGCGGTAGTAGTGGCGGGTTACCGTACCGTGCGCGGCCTCGTATTCGAACTGCCCGTGCGGAGAAACGAGCACGCTCGTCATCATCGCCAGACTGCTGAACGCGGTGGCAAGCATATCGCTCATCACGTCGCCGTCATAGTTTTTCAACGCCCATATGAATCCGCCTTCACTGCGGATGACACGCGCGACCGCGTCGTCGATCAGGGTGTAGAAATAGGTGATGCCGGCCTTTTCAAAATCCGCTTTATAGGTGTTCTCATACAGATCGTTGAAAACATCCTTAAAATGATGGTCGTAGGTTTTGGAAATCGTATCTTTGGTGGAAAACCAAAGATCCTGCTTTACGTAGAGCGCATAACGGAAACAGGAATGCGCAAAGCTTTCGATGCTCTCGTCGGTGTTGTGCATACCGCGGATGACGCCCGCACCGTTAAAATGATGGATGGGCAGGCGAGTCTCGTTGCCGCTCTCGTCGGTATAGCACAGATCGGCAACACCTTTGCCGGGCACACGGAATTCGACGTTTTTGTAAATGTCGCCGTAGGCGTGACGGGCAATGATGATGGGCTTCTTCCAGTTGACCACGCAGGGCGTGATTCCCTTCACCAATACCGGCTCACGAAAAACGGTACCGTCCAAAATCGCGCGGATGGTGCCGTTGGGGCTCTTCCACATCTTTTTTAGGTTATACTCGGTAACGCGCTGTGCGTTGGGGGTAATGGTTGCGCATTTTACCGCTACGCCGAGGCGCTGCGTTGCAATGGCACTGTCTTCGGTGACCTGGTCGTCTGTTTCATCCCTGTGTTTCAAACCAAGGTCGTAATATTCAGTTTTCAGATCCACGTAGGGCAGGATCAGCGTATCCTTGATTTTCTGCCACAATACGCGCGTCATTTCGTCGCCGTCCATTTCAACAAGCGGCGTGGTCATCCGTATTTTTTGCATGGAGCCGTCCCTTTCAGTCATTTCCCGCAGAGCGGAATCTTCTGTATTGTACCGGGACGTACGGATGTTTTCAAGGGACAAACAGGAAAAGAACAAGGGGGGCGCATGTTGCGGAAGGTTACTGTATCGGCACTTCCGCCTCCAGCGCAATTTGATATAGATATTGGCGGAAAGCCTCGGTAAAACCACTGATGATTTTTCCGGTGAAAATGCCGTCCGGATTGCCCAGTTCTTTTGCAAGCTCGGAGCGCAGAGCCTTCCGGGTTTTGTCGCCGCGCAGACGTTTTTCTACGTTCATCCACCGGAATGCTCGCGGCAGCTTAATGCGCATAAGTAGATCGGTCATTGCGGGCCAGCCGAAAGCGGCGACCACGGCGCCGACCGCCGCGCCTGCCAGCAGCCCGACGGGACCGGCAGCGATCAATGCCAACCCGCTTCCGCCGCCGAGCATTGCGCCAACAACGCTCAGCACAACGCCCACCAGCGTGCCGATCATCCGGAAACCCATCAATTCCTTTGCGCCTACGCGCAAGGTGGCCGCATCGCCGCTTTGGGTAAAGTTGAGCCGCATTTCCTCCCGCGGGACATGATAGCGATCGCAAATCGGGTCCACCATTGCCTGCAGCGTACCGGTAAGCCCACCCATCCAATGGGAGAGGATGGGGGACAGCGCTTCTTCCGCCAGGGGGGAAGCCAGCACCCGTTCGATCCGGCGCTGCATCTGTTCGTTCATCTGCTTCAATGTATCTATGTTCCCGCGCTGCCATTCCGACGCAATGGGAATCGCCGCTTCGGAAAGCGTAAGTTCCACAAGCGCGTCGGTTACGGCAGGTATCAGCTCCGGCAGAGCGGCGCGGGCAACCTCCGCGATGCGCTCGCCGGTGATTTCCGCCTTAATAGCGCTTCGGAACGCGCGCAGGTTGTCATCCACCCAACCGGCATAGGCCAACCCTTTGGCGATGGAAAACTCCGGTTCCGGGCATACCACCACAACCGCGTCGGCAAACACTTCGCGACACTGCGCCTGAAAGAAAGCCATTCGGGATGCCCCGCCCGTAAGCAGCACCAGTTTTGGCGGCGCTTCTGCCGTGAGTGCTTTTGCGTTTTGAAGCGCCTCATACAGCGCGGCGGAGAAGCTACGCCCGTTCAGAGCCTCCAAAGGCTCGCTTACGAGGGATTCCGCTTCCTGCGCATCCAGCGAAAAATGCAGCCGCTGCGTGCCGTCGTAATACAGGCGCAGCGATTTTTTAACACTTGCCTGCGGATCCTGCGCGGCAAGGGTAAAATACTGCTCCTTCAACTTGCGCGCTTCGATTTCACAATAGCTGTACCAACTCCGGCTGGCATTGAACACCGCTTGAACGGCGTCGCGATCCTTACTACGCTCCACCGTGCGCCGCAACAGCTCCGCATCCAGCAGACCGCCGCCCAGATGCGTATCCCCAAAGGTGCCTACGCCCGTTTCCCGCCCGTCTACAATATAGGCAAAATCCAATGTGGAACTGCCGATGTCGACCACCAGCGCGCTTTGTTTTAACAAATCCAGATCGAGCGCTACGGTTTTTGCATATTTGGCATATAAAAACGCCGCGCGGGATTCGGAAATTACCCGGGCGTCCCGCACGCCCGCGCGAGTTAGCAGATCGCCGTACCGCGCGCGCGCAGCGGCGTTCCAGCCTGCCGGACAGCCAACCACAAAACGATCGCCATCCTGATACGCGCCTGCATCCCGGAGCGCGGCAAGTACGCCGCGCACGAACATCACGATTGTATCGTAGGAAGCGGGATCATCGGTAAAACGGCTCTTAAACCGTACGCTCAGACCGTCGGCCAGCGTGCTGGTGTATGCCTGCTCGCCGATGACAATCTGACCGTTGATCGTTCCAACGGCGGAGAAGATACTCCGGGTACCGGCAATAGGCTGGATGACCGGTTCGATGCCGGAATCCTCCTGCAAAATCGCAACGGCGCTTTCACCGTCGCCCATATCAAAACCGATTGTGTTCATGCTATTCTCCTTGGCTGTCGGAGGCTGCGTCGGCGGGTAACGG
>JAQUXV010000160.1 GCA_028692205.1 Eubacteriales bacterium | reverse complement strand
TGTTGATCGTATCCGGTCTGGTCTTTATCGTTCCATGGGCTGCGGCGCGCTATTCCCGTGACGGGCTCAATTTTCTGATGAAAATGTTCTCCACCGACGTGGCAAACCGCATGGGCTCTGTCGCCGATCCGATCGATATCAACATGCCGCCTTTTCTTTATTATTGCAATATCTTCGTCAAAAGCCCGGGGCTGATGCTTAGCCTGCTGCTCTCCGTGATCAGCGTAATTACGCTGATCCTGACCCGGCAAAAAATGGACCCCCTTTTGCGGAGGGCGGCTGTCGGTTGCTTCCTGTGGGCGTTTGTGCCCATGGTAAGTTACAGTTTGATGAATGTAAAGTATTGTTGGTACAGCTATTCCACCCTTATGGCGATGCCTCCCCTGGCGGGGATTCTCGTTTCGGCGGCTTTTCACGCTTTAAAAGGTTTAAGATGGAAGAAAGCCTATTCTGCCGTTCTCGGCGCCTCGCTTCTATTGCTGGCTGTATTCACCGTACAAAACATAATCGGGGTCGCTCAAACGGACGATACCCACACGGTTCAGGCTTTTTTGAAAGACGATCTGGATCGCGATCTGGATTCGGGCGTCCATGCTTATATCCAGTTCACCGAAGGAAAACGCACCATCTGGATGCCCGGCGATATGCTGGCGGCGCTTTATGCCGGCGATGTGGCCTGTATGGACGGCGGCGTTGAGGGCTACCTTTCGGATGAAGACGGCGCAATTTTGTACGTCTGCAAAGATAACAACATGGATGAAATCAATTCTCTTGTGGAACAGGAAGCCGTTCGCAACGAAAATTATTATATTATCGCATTCGAAAAATAAGTTCAGGGATCGCCGAAACATCCTCTCTCTTTTTCTTCCGCCCCGGTATCCCGGGGTGTTTTTAATCGCTTCATATATAATATACCCGGAACATAACGATTTCCGCATATTTTTTACCAACAGGTGAAACCGGTTTCGTTTTCCTCTCCTGATCCTCCCCGCGTATTGCGAACCGAATACTCCGCAGACCTGTTTTGCCGTAATCGCTTATTTTATTTGATTTTTCACGCTATCAGGCGAGAATTTCAGGAGCCTATATCCGGATTCCAGCTTCTATTCCAGTCGTAATATTTTGCCCATTATTCGTAAAATATTGCCTTTTCGTTCTCTCCGAAGCTTTGCCGTCCACCAATGTGGTAATGATGTAGTAAATTTATTGTTGTTCATTAAGCATTTTGCCTAATACATCAGCATTTCATACAAAAGAAATTGAAAAAATGCTTGACGAAATCGTTTGAGAAAGTTATAATGATGCCGACCAAGGTGGTACGTTCATCTGGTAAAAATTTAGGAGGTGCAATCAGAACCATGAAAAAGGTAACGTCTATTGTCCTGTGTCTCGCCTTATTGATGACGATGGTCGTCGGCTTGGGTTCCGCTTCTGCGGAAACAGCTTCCAAGGGCGTCATCAACCTCTACTCCTTCACGCAGGAAGTTCCCGGAATGGTCGAAAAGTATATCGCCGCTCACCCGGATTTCGGTTGGACGGTTAACACCACTGTTATCGCCACGACCGACGGCCTCTACCAGCCCGCGCTGGATCAGGCGCTGGCCGCCGGCGGCGACGAAGCTCCTGATATGTACTGCGCCGAAGCTGCATTCGTGCTCAAGTACGCTCAGGGCGACATGAGCAGCTACGCCGCTCCGTACGCCGATCTTGGCATCGATGTTGACAACGAAATCGCCGCTGCCGACATCGCGCAGTACACCATCGACATCGGCACCCGTCCCTCGGACAGCGCGCTTGTCGCCCTCGGCTATCAGGCCACCGGCGGTGCGTTGATCTATCGCCGCTCCATTGCCAAGGATGTCTGGGGCACCGACGATCCCGATACCATCGCGACCAAGGTTGGCCCCGGCTGGGATCAGTTCTTCACCGCTGCCGCCGAGCTGAAGGCGAAGGGCTATGCCATTGTTTCCGGCGACGGCGACATCTGGCACGCGGTTGAAAACAGCTCCGAAAAAGGCTGGATCGTGGATGGCAAACTGTACATCGATCCCGCTCGCGAAGCGTTCCTCGACCTGTCCAAGCAGTTGAAAGACAACGGCTACTCCAACGACACCAAAGACTGGAGCGATGCGTGGTACGCTGATTTCCAGGGCATTGGCGCTCAGCCCGTGTTCTCGTTCTTCGGCCCCGCTTGGCTGATCAACTACGTTATGGCCGGCAACGCCGGTGACACCTTCGGCGATTGGGCGGTCTGCACGCCTCCGATCGGCTTCTTCTGGGGCGGCACCTGGCTGCTGGCCAACAACAACTCCAGCCCCGAAAAGAAAGCTGCTGTCGGCGAGCTGATCGATTGGATCACCCTCCAGTGCGACGAGAACAGCCTCCAGTACATGTGGGCTAACGGCACGCTGAACGGCGAAGGCGGCACCAAGGACACCGTCGCTTCCGGCACCGTAATGACCATCTCCGACGGCAAACTGGACTTCCTGGGCGGCCAGAATATGTTTGACGCTTTCGTTCCCGCCAACCAGTTCGCCAACGGCAAAAACCTGACCCAGTACGATGAAACCATCAACAATATCTGGCGTGACCAGGTTCGTCAGTACACGGCCGGCAACCTGACTCGTGACGAAGCGATCTCCGCTTTCAAACAGTCCGTGTCCGACCAGCTTGACATCGAAGCCGCTGAATAAGCCCGTTACATAAGGGTTTAACAGCTATGGACGGACGGATCTCTTTCCGTCCGTCCATATCCTTATGTTACCGGAAGCAAACAATACCGAGGGAGGAAGAGCCATGCTTAAGAGCGGCAAGCAGCCCAAGGGCATCAATTATGCCAAATACGGCTATCTGTTCAGCATCCCATTTATCGTTGTTTTTCTCATTTTTATGCTTTACCCCACAGCATTCACCGCAATTATCGGTTTTACGGATTTTAAGGGCGTAACGGCAACCACCTATCAATTTCTTTCCGATCCTTTTGCGAATTTCAGAAAAGTTCTGAGCAACGCCACCTTCCAGGCATCGTTGGTTAACACGATTGTCATCTGGATCATCAACTTTATCCCGCAGATTACCCTCGCGCTCCTTCTAACGTATTGGTTCACCAGCACCCGCCGCAATCTGCATGGGCAGGGCTTTTTCAAAGTTGTATTCTATATGCCCAACATCATCACCGCGGCGACGGTGGCTATTTTATACTCGGCAATTTTCGGTTACCCCATCGGCCCGATCAACGATATTCTCACTTCTCTGCACATCACAAGTCGGCCTTTTGATTTTTCCACCGATCCTTGGGCCGCTAAGCTGGTTGTAGCGTTCATCCAGTTCTGGATGTGGTACGGTTACACGACCATTATCCTCATTTCCGGCGTTCTGGGCATTAACCCGGAGCTGTTCGAATCGGCTGAGATTGACGGTGCAACGCCAAGGCAAACATTTTTCAGAATCACGCTGCCTTGCATGCGCACCATTCTGCTGTTCACGCTGATCACCAGCCTCATCGGCGGCCTGAACATGTTCGATATTCCGAAACTCTACATCTGGAACGGCGGCCCCGCAAACGCCACGATGACAGCCAGCGTGTTCATCTACGCTCAGGCGTTCAGCGGTTCTTACCTTTACAACCGCGCGGCTGCGGCCAGCATGATTATGTTTGTTATCATCTGCATTCTGTCCGCCTTTGTTTTCTACCTGATGCGCGACAAATACGAAGTCAAAGCACGCAAACAGCTTCGCCGCGCTAAAAGGGCGCTTCGCAAGGGGAAAAAGGAGGCTGCCTTATGAAAACTGATGCACGCATTACTGCCCATAAAAAATCATCCAACATTACGATATACGTAGTCAGCATTTTCCTTACGCTGTTAAGCCTTCTGCCCTTCTGGATTATGATCGTAAACGCCACCCGCAGTACCTACCAAATTCAGCAGCATGCCATATCGCTGATCCCATCCGGTTTCTTCTCAAGCAACTGGAATGTTCTGAACGGTAAAACCTTCAACCCGTTCACCGGTTTCATCAACTCGTTAATCGTTTCCACCGGTTCAACGGTTTGCGCCATCTACTTTTCCACACTCACAGCCTATGCGCTTGTGGCCTATAACTGGAAGCTGCGTCAGCCTTTCTTTACAATGATCATGGCGGTTATGATGATCCCCACGCAGGTCATCAGCATCGGTTTCTATCAGTTTATGTACCGCATCCACATGACCAACAACTTCCTGGCGCTGATCCTGCCCTGCATCGCAGCTCCCATGACCGTATTCTTTATGCGACAGTACATGCTGCCTTCCCTCAACCTGGACATTGTGGCGTCCGCCCGTATTGACGGCGCAGGCGAGTTCCGCACATTCAACAGTATCGTACTGCCCATTATGAAACCGGCCATGGCCACACAGGCAATTTTCACCTACGTGACCAGTTGGAATAACCTCTTCCTACCGATGATCCTACTGACCCGGAAGGAAAAGTACACTATGCCAATAATGGTCAGTTTGTTGAAAGGCGATATTTACAAAACGGAGTATGGCGCGGTATACTTGGCACTGGCCCTGTCCGTTTTCCCTCTGTTGGTTGTGTACTTTATCCTATCCAAATACATTATCGCCGGCGTTGCGCTCGGCTCCGTGAAAGAGTAAATGAGAGAAGAACTTGTAGCTTTCAAAGAAGGTCTGCGGCGGTTTTTGAACACCGCCGCAGACCTTATCCTGCTCAATTTTCTGGTTATTTTATGCTGTTTACCGGTCGTTACGGCCGGCGCAGCCCTGACAGCGGGATATACGTATATCCTGCGCATTATCCGTGGAGTGGAGCAAAACTTCCCTTTCAAGCCGTTTTTTTCTGAGTTCAAAAAATCATTCCGAAGCGCTACCATCAGTTGGCTTCTTCTGTTGCTTTGCCTTGCGATTCTTGCGGGCGATTACTATTACGCCGTCTATGTCAGCGTTCCGGTCAATCGGTTCTTTCTGGTGTTTGCGATCATCATGGCCATTCTGCTGTTGCTGGCGGCGGCCTGGCTTTTCCCGTTATTGTCCCGATATAACAATACGGTTCGCCGACATATTAAAAACGCCTTTCTGATGGCGGCGGGAATGTTCCCCAGAACTCTGCTCGCCTTAATTATTCAGTTTCTATTCGTTGGGCTTCCATTGCTGGTGCCGGATCTGCTGACTTATTTTGGTTGGCTCTGGATCATGTTTGGCCTGTCGCTGCCGATGTACCTTACGGCCTTCCTGTTTCGAAAGCCGTTGGGCTGCGAGCGGAAGAAGGACGATGGTTCCGGCAAGAGCGAGAACGCTGAAGACTGAACACCCCTCACAAAACCAACGGACAATCGGTGGTTGATCTGTTTTCATAGCGCGATTAAATCCGAATCATTTGCATTCAATTGAGTAAAGCGAAACGGAGGGGCTTCTCCCCCTCCGTTTCGCTTTATTCTCCGGCGTTTAGTCAACCGCCTTCACCGTCAGTTTGATATTGTAGTTTTCATTTGCGGCATCCCCGAAGGTTCTCAGGATTCTCGGCGTATAGCTGAGCATTCTTCCCTTCGGTTTCGTGGTATATGCAAGGGTAATGTGCGTCGGTTCCGTAAAACTCGATAACTCGTCGTACAGAGCATCTAAATTTGCGCCGTAATAGAACGGCAGTCCAAGTTGCTCTTTCAAATAGCGGTGCAGCGATATCTTTTCTTCAAAGATGGAAATATCCAATTGGATTTCTTGCATAGCGCAGACCTCCTTCGCCACAGTTGTCCATTGCTTATCCCGCAGGTGTCGGAGCAACCTCGGCTCCGTTCTCAGGCGGCGGCGTCACGGCCACCATCACCTGTCGAAAAGTATTATAATGGTCTTTTGTGTAAAAAATCAACCCATCATTTGAAAAAACAAGTCTTTGCCCGTTACGGTAACCCCCGTCGGAGTTAATATCACACTCCGTCCAGGTTCGTCCCTGTGCATCCGGCAAGCTCCCCTCGTAATTGCCAAACCGATCGCCGCCTATGGATTTTCCCGGCGCCACCTGCCACAGATTTCCTTCCCAGCTATCCCAGCCCAATGCCTGCGCATCTCTTTTAGTAATAAAATTGTCCGGCAGGCTAGCAAAAAGCGTCAGGTAAACCGCCACTTCCTCCGCGGTCGTGTACGACCCCGCTTCTGCAACCGGATAATCCGCCGCCTGCACCGCCATGCTTTGCTCCTGTGCAAGCGCGGGCAAGCCGAACATCAGCATCAGGGCGGTCAGTATCGCAAGAAATCGTTTCATTCGCATCCTCCGTTTTTACAGCTTTTCGTCTTACAGGGCGATCGGGCTGCTCCACGCGCTTCTGCCCTGCGCGTCGATCAATTGGCAGCGGGCGAACCGCTCGCCCAGCTCCAGTTTCAAAGGGTATGCCGCCTGCCGCAGTCCGCTGC
>JAQUXV010000159.1 GCA_028692205.1 Eubacteriales bacterium | reverse complement strand
GATGAGGCTTGCGCCTGATCCGCTCGTATGCCCTGTAACGGGAGCGCCCGCAACGCCCTATGGCACACCGATGAACGGCGCGCCGTCGAACGTCCTGCTCGGGAGTGATCCGCTCGCGCGCTTTGCCGCCCGGCTTACACCGCCCCGGGTTCGCTATGGGCCATCGTCGCGCGTCCGTCTCCTTCATTGCCTTCAACCATCCGCTTTCACGGATAGCATGAATTATACCTTCGAAAGGTAAATTTGTAAAGAGGTGCGGGGATTCTTACGGTTTTTTCCAGCTTTGCAGCTCAATCACATTGCCTTCCGGGTCGCTCGCGTAAACGAACGCCGCTTCCACTCCGCCCGGATAAACGGTCGTGACCAGTTTGCCGTATTGGCCGCCGCTTTCGCGAAGCACCGCGTTCAGCGTTTCCCGCACGTCGTCCACCTCAAAAGCGATGTGGGCAAACCCCGGCCGGTTGATGACCGGCGGAATACCCTCCGGCTGCTGCCCGTACTGGAAAATCTCCAGCGTGGGATGGTCTTCGCCATACCCCGGCAGCAGCAGGTGCTCGCCCATGATGTGCGCGCCCGGCAGCCCCGTAAGCTTGTCCAGCCACGCACCCCGCAGGTCCCGCGTTTCGCCGATGCTGCGGCATTGCAATACTTCCTTGTAAAAGGCAATCAGCCTGCCAGCGTCTTTGGCGACGATATCGGTATGCACATAACGGAACATCTTCACCGCTCCTTTGTCAAAACCAAAACGCCGGAGCACACAGCAACCCGGGCGCGTGTCTCCGCGCCGCATCGCTGTCCGCCCCGGCGATATGATACGCCAGTTGCAAGTTTATTCTTTTTCGAACAAAGAAGCGTTGCTGTCGATCAGCGCCTTTTGCTCGTCCAGCATCTTCAGGAGAC
The DNA here is from genome assembly GCA_028692205.1 of Eubacteriales bacterium. Next base: position 5,510 of record JAQUXV010000159.1, on the reverse strand, counting down.
TTACGCGGTATTCGCCCGCGGACGCGCGCAGCGTTTTCACGCTCTTTTCCAGCTCGTCCTTCTCGTCGTTTACGCTGGCAAGAATGCTGTCGGCCTTGTTCTGCGCATCTTTCACGATCACTTCGGCCTTGTGTTTCGCATCCTCCACCGCGCCATCGGCCAGTTTCTGGGCGTTTACCAGAATGGACTCCAGCGTCTGGGTCGTCTTTTCCACCGGTGCGGCCGGAGCGGGCTGCTCGATGGGCCTGGCAGCATTGGCAGCCAGTTCCGCTTCGCGGCGCGCCTTGGCAAGATCAGCTTCCAACTGGGTAATGCGATCCTGCATGGCAACCATTTCATCGCAAATCTGGTCCAGATACTGATCCACATCATAGGGATCGTAACCCGCGCCTTTATAGGCAAACTCCTTTTGTTCGATGTCCGATACGGTAATGGCCATGATATTGCTCCTTTCAAAATGCATACTCAGCGGGAAGCGCCGAAGCGCGTCATCAGAATCGGCAGCCGTCCCTTTCGGGTCGGATCTCCAAAAGTGTCGATCCGCAGACGACCATATCCCCGTACGGAGATCGCGTCGCCCGCCTCCACACGCGCATCCGCGCGCAAGGTTAGCATATGCCGAAGTTTCACCGCTCCGGCGGCAATCAGGTCCGCCGCCGCGCCGCGGGAAAGCTGAAACCCTTCCGCCACAACGGCGTCCAGCCTGGGGGATTGCACCGTGCAGCGACGTTCTTCCCCCGTGGGGGCCGCAAGCAGGGGCAAACCCTCCGTAACGTTTACGGTCAGCTTTACACGTCCCGCTTCCTGTAGGCCATTGGCTATCTGCTCCGCAAGCGAGGTTTCCGCAAACAGCCACGCGCCGTCGGCTGAAAGCGCGATATCGCCCAGCCTGTCCCGCCGGATGCCCAGCGCCATCACAGCGCCCAGCAAGTCACGGTGTTCGGGAGCCTTCTGCCGCGGCCAGCAAATTGCCAGCGCCGTGATCGGAAAAGGTTCAGGCGCTTCGCCCATGGGGACGAAACGCGCCATTTGCCGCTCCGCGTCCGGGTAACCGCCATTCAGCGTTACCGCAACCCCCGCCCTTTTCGCCGCCGCCTGCGCCAATTCGGCTTCCGGCGGTGTCAGGAAAGGGGTAAAGCGAACACGCTGTTGTCGGTCCGCCTGTTCCGCCAATTCCAGCAGCCTGCTGAAGGGCAGCGGCGCCTCCTGCGTGCGGGACATTACAGCAGTATGTTCCTCAAAAGCTGTACCAGCCAACCGGCCACTTCCAGCAGCAGCCAGAAGACCAACGGGGAGATGTCGATGCGGGACGCGCTCAGCTTGGGGAACGTCTTGGCCAGCCACACGCGGATCGGCGCGAGCACAGGCTCGGCATATTTACCCACCAGCAGCGTGTACTTGTTCTGGGGGATGATCAGCGTCATGATGACGTAAATCAGCATAATCCAGGAAGCGATGTTGATCAGGAAAATCAGAATATTGAAGATGATGTTTAAAAGCCCAACCAGCATTGGAAACCCTCCTGCCTTTATTAGAGCTTGGTTTTTCCGGGTGCCTTTTACATGCCGTACGCTTCGCGGCCGCGCTGTGCGCCAAAGGCGGCGCCCTGCGCGTACCCCGCGCTGTGTCGTGCGGCGTAATCCGCGTTTTCACGCGCGTCATACCCCATGTTTTGCTGCGCCGCGTAGCCCGCGTTGGGCTGCGCCGCATAAGCCGGAACTTGCTGCTGCGCCGCGTAACCCGCCTCCGCCTGTGCGGGATAGGCGCCCGTTTCCGCGCCGTAACCCATGTCGGCAAAAGCAGCCGCGCCGTGCTGCGCTTGATACGCATCGCTCTGCGCGCCCGCATTCTGGCTGTAACCGGCGTTCCAACGGTCGGTATAACCGGCGTTCTGCTGGGCGGCATAACCCGCGTTGGGCTGCGCCGCGTAACCCGAAGCCTGTTGTGCCGCGTAGCCCGCGGCCTGCGGCTGCGCCGCATAACCCGAAGCCTGTTGTGCCGCATAACCCGCGGCCTGCTGCCCGCCGTAGGGCTGGTAGCCCGCATACTCGGCGCTGCGGTAGCCCTGCGCTTCACGCGAAGCGGCGTACTTTTGCATTGCAGGGTCGAGCACCACATAGACGGAGGGCGAGGAGATCAGGTAAATACCCCGCTGCGAAATTTTATTCAGCCGGCAGCCCAGCGTGTAAGCCGCGCCGCTGAGCATATCCACACAGCGCTGGCGCTCGCCGTCGCTGGCAATAAACTCCATGTTCAGGAAAACCGAGGCGTTCGACTTGATGTATTCAATCACCCTGGTGCATTCGTTACGGTTGCGAAGCAGCACCACGTATTCCACATGCGCGTAAAGATTGCCCTCCGGCCCGCGCACCATGCCGGGAAACTGCAAAATGTTGCCCGTGGCCTGCTGCTGCTGAACCTGTTGGGGCTGCTGATACTGCTGGCGGCCAAAAGCGGGTGCCGCCTGCGGCTGCGCAAAAGAAGCCTGCCTTTGCTGTTCGGCGGCCTGCTGTTGTTTTCGCGCCTGGTCTTCGGCCTGCCGCCGCTGCATTTCCGCCTCGGCCTGCAGATCCTTCTGGCTGCGGTAAGGCACGCGGCCGCCGTACGGATCGCTTGCTTCGTTCTGTTCGTCCGAAACCGCCGTATCACCGGCGTTATCCTGCGCGGCGGGGCTCATGCCGCCGTAGGCCTGTTCCGCTTCAGACGAAGCGTAATACGCGCCGCCGGCGAATTGGTTGGTCTCCCTGCCGTGGATGAAGCGTTCGCTCCGATCCGACAGCCAATCGTTGACCTTCTGGAATACACCCAAATGTCGTACCCCCTGCCTTGGTGGAGATGAATATCGGTAATCGTCCGCAGTCGAGCGGTTCAGGTAGATGTTGAGAATCGTACGGGTTCAATGGCAAACCGTATGTCTGCCGGATCAGCCTGACGCAATCCGCCGGCACAGTGTCGCCGTTCCGTGGGATTTTCGCCCGTATCAGGCTTGCGTTTCGCGGTAAAGCGCCGTGCCCACACGCACCATTGTAGCGCCTTCCCGTGCGGCGATGGCGTAATCGTGGCTCATGCCCATGGAGAGTTCCTCCATCCGCACGCCTCCGATCGCTTCCTGCCGGAGCTGTTCGAACAGGGTCCGCATTCCGCGGAAATAGGCCGTCAGCTGCTCCCCGTCCTCAATGAGCGGCATAATCGCCATCAGTCCGCGTATCTGCAGGTTTGGGTAATCCCCCATGCGCCGCAGAAACGGACGAACTTCCTCCACCGCAAACCCGGCCTTTTGAGGCTCGTTTGCGATGTTGACCTGCACCAATGCGGGAAGGCCGCGGCCGATCCGGTCGCAGCGCCGCTCCAACTCTTCCGCGAGGGCAGGCCTGTCCAGCGAGTGAAGCATCCATACTTTATCTATTATATCTTTAACTTTATTAGTTTGCAACCTGCCAATCCAATGTAAATGGATTTGGGGGTCGATTTTTGATAATTTCGGCAGCGCGACCTGCGCCCGGTTCTCGCCGATGTCCAGTATGCCCAGATCGGACAGGCGGTTGATAATCGTCGGTGAAACCGTTTTGGTAACGGCGATCAGCTTTGCCGGAGGCTCGTCGCGGTACGTATTTTTTTTCAAAGTCTCCAATACTTCCGCAACATTTCGGCGCAGCGTTTCCGCCGGAAGATCGTCGAGCAGGAAATTTTTCGGGGTGACCGGGTTAGCTTCCAAGATCAGGACCTCCCAAATAATGGCCGAGCTAGTCGGCTTTGGCGGGGCGAACGCCCCGGCGGATCAGTGAAACAGTCGAACCGTCTGCCCGGTGCCCAGCACCCCCGTTTGCACAGCGGAGATGAACACCTTGTCCCCCTGGGTGGATACGACGGACACGGGGATAAACACCTGCGAGCCGTCCGCCTCGATGCGCACCACGCCCTGCTGGCCGTTCTGGGTATAGATGGCCGAACCGGGCACCAGCAGCCCGTCGGCATACTCGCCAAGCTCCGCTTCGCAGGTACGCATGTAGAGCACCGGGGTAACATCGCCCATCACGGCCAGCCTAAGCAGCAGTTCCCCGTTGGCGCGGGTATAGCTTAACACCTGCGCGTCCACCGTCGTGTTAGAAAACTGTTCCAGCCGAAGCTTGTAGGTGTTGCCTTCCACGGGCGTCCATACGCTGTCCTTGATGAGCATCAACACCGCGTAGTTATCGTTTTTCACCAGGCGGTAAATATCGGTTTTGCCACGTTCGGAGGCGGCGGTTTCCGGCTTTTGGCCGTCAAACATCGCGCGCACCTCGGCGGGCGAATAGCTTTGAAACTGATCCGGCGTCAGCGCGCTTTCATACCCATCGGTGTAGAAGCTGATAATGCTCTCCTGCGTAGCGGCGCGCTGTTTAATCCAGCTGTCGATGCGCTGCTGCTGGGTTTCTTCATCATCGTAAAGGCGGTTTAAGCGCATATCGGAGGAATATTTGCTGCGGAAATACTGCTGCCGCTCGTCAATCGCGTCCGCAAGAATGGTTTCCTCGTTGATCAGGTTGCCGCGTGCGCCCTGCACCAGCGAGCGCACTTCCTGCCCGCGCTGCACCACTTCGGTTTCCAGCCTCGTCATCTTCTGGTCGTAGGCGGTCTCGGCAGCCAGCAGCGTCTCCTGATAATCCTTAATCTGGTCGCGATAGTCCTGAAGGGTGGTCATTTCCTTGTCGCTGTAGCCGGTGGAATATACATAGCAAACCACGTCGCCGCGGTAGACGGTGCTCCCCTCCTGGGCCACATACTCGATGCTCTGCACACCCTCGTCGTTGTACACGGTTTCATTGCGCACAATCATCGCGTCGCCGTCGTACACGGTGCCCAGAGTGCCTCTTTCAATCACGGCGGTTGTCGGCAGGCTCCCCTTCATGTTGTTGAGGAAGAATAACGCCGCAATCACAAGAATGGCGACAATCGCCGCCGATTCCAGAATACGCACGGGGCGGCTGCGGTTTCTGCGCCGCTCTTTACGCCGCTGTTTGCGATCCTTTTTCGCCTGCACCTTGGCCTTGGCCTTCTGCGTGGCTTCCCATTCCATCAGCTGCAACGGGCTGATGCCCAGCTGGGCGGCCTGCCACTGGATGCGCTGTTCCTCGGTCATGGCGCTCTGCGTCGTGGGCGTCGCCTGTCCGGCGGCAGCGTTTTGCATCGCCTGCCACTGCGCCGGTTGCTCGGGCGCCATGCCACCCTGCACCGCCTGCCACGGGTTTGGCTGCTGCGCCATGCCCTGTGCCGCTTGCCACTGCACGGCCTGTTCCGGCGTCATGCCCGCATACTGTCCAACAGGCACGCCTTGCGCTGCCTGCCACTGGGCCGCCTGCTCCGGCGTCATGCCCTGTACCGCTTGCCATTGGGCGGTCTGCTCCGGCGCTACACCGGCGTACTGCCCTGCGGACGCGTTTTGCATTGCCTGCCACTGGGCCCGCTGCTCCGGCGACATGCTTTGCATCGCCTGCCATTGAGCCGCCTGTTCCGGCGTCATACCCGGATAC
>JAQUXV010000158.1 GCA_028692205.1 Eubacteriales bacterium | reverse complement strand
CAAAAAGGGGCGACTGCGCAATGCAATCGCCCCTTAAAGGTATCGGTGTGATTCACTAATCGGCAAGACGGTCTTTATAGGTTTTGGCGTTGGCATCGGTTACCCAGCCGTCCACCGTGGAGTTGTACAGGTCGTCCTGCTTGGAAGAAAGCAGGTCGGCGCTGATGGTATCCTTTACGTCGTCCAGCGCGACCGCGCCTTCGGCAACATCGCTTACGTACTTCACAATATGGATGCCGTAATCCGTGCGGAAGGGGGCGGAGACATCGCCGATCTTCTCCAGCGCCATGGAGGCGGTGGTGAACTCGGCCACCCAGTTGGTGTCGCCTTCGCAGACGGGATAACCGTCGGTTTTGGCGGGTTCGTTCTGCATGCCGGTATCTTCGCCGTATTCCGTCATCAGGGCATCGAAGTCTTCGCCTGCGCCCAGCTTGGCGACAATCTCGTCCACCGTGGGCTGGATGGCGGCGTAGGCCGCTTCCTTAGCGGCGGTAAGCTGCGTGTTCAGGTCGGCAAGCTGCGCTTCCAGATCGGTCTTTGTGCTGGTCAGCTCCGTGCGGCTCTTGGCTTGGTCCTCGGTATCGGTAGTGGCGTCTTCCGGCAGGGCGGCAAGCGAGGTGGTGTTGGTGTCGATATCGCTTTGCACGCTGGTGATCTGGCTTTCCAGATCACTGATCTTGGTGCTGTCGTCGTCGCTGAGCTTCCGCAGAATGTTCTTCACATACCGGTATCCGGCGGGACGGTAGTAGATGGTGGAACCGTTCGTCACATCGCTGCCGAACTGGGACAGGCTATCCGCATAACTGCTCTTGGCCTGTTCCACACGGGAATCGTACTCGGTCTGAACCTCGTCGTCGGTTACGGCGACGTCCTTGACCACGGATGCTTTCAGCTTCTCCTGCGCCTTGGTATCCTTCTGGTTTTCCAGCAGGGAAGCCTTGTCGGGATAACCCAACTCGACCATTTTCGCTTCCACAGCCGCTTCCAGCTCGTCGCCCGTCAGCTCCGTATCGGCAAAATAGTTGGTTTTTACGCTGCTCACATAGCTGTCGTAATTGCTGTCCGCGGTGGACTGCAATTCGGCAAGCTCATCGTCTGTGAAATCGTAGAAGCCGAGCTCGGTCGCCTTCTGTTTCACCACGGCTGCCTGAATCAGCGACTGGATGGCGGAATCCTGCGCGTTGGCAATGTTATCCGCATCGGTCGCGTCGTAGCTCATGCCGTACATGCTGTATAAGTATGCCTGATAGCTCAGCGTATTGTTGACGGCTGTCTGCACTTCCGCCTTGGTGATGGTTTGCCCCGCGACTTCAATAATGGTGGTCTGGGCATCGACCGCCGCATCTTTTTCGATGAGACTGCAGCTCGTGCTCAGCACGAGTGCGGCGATCATCAGGATCACCAGAAAGATACGCTTGCGCATGGTAGTCTCCCCTTATCGTTACATATTGTAGGTTTGCCGAAGCTTCGACCATTATAACCGATTCTTTTCCAGTCGGCAAGGACTTTTAGCAGGATTCACGCTTTATTCACGGGCGGGCAGGCTATTGCTTCTCCTCCGGTAGCGGAGGTATAATGCAAGGGAAGAACGTTGAAAAGGCGGGGTTTGGATGGATACACCGCACATTCGGGATTATTACGGCAGACGCGTGCATATGATTGGCATCGGCGGCAGCAGCATGAGCGGGCTGGCGAGGATGCTGCTGGCAAAGGGCTGCCTGCTTACCGGAAGCGATAATCTGGAAACTTATTCCACAAAGGCGCTTCGCGAAGCGGGCGTGCCGGTAACCATCGGCCATAAGCCGGAAAACTTGCACGGCGCGGAGCTCGTGGTATATACCGTCGCTATTTTGCCGGACAACCCCGAGCGTGTGGAGGCCGGGCGGCTGGGCCTGCCGGTGCTGGAGCGCGCGACGCTGCTGGGCCAGCTGATGGAAGGCAGCAAAACCGCAATCGGCGTATGCGGCACGCACGGAAAAACGTCCACCACTTCCATGCTGGCGCAGGCGCTGGTGCAGGCGGGCGTGGACCCGACGGTGCACATCGGCGGCTCGCTGGATTTTATCGGCGGCAGCACGCGCATTGGGGAAGGCGAGGTGTTTTTAACCGAAGCCTGCGAGTTTAACGCGAGCTTTCTGCACCTGCGGCCTACGGTGGCGGTGATTACCAATATTGAGGAAGACCATCTGGATTTTTACCGCGATATCAACGACATTCAAAACACCTTCGGCAAATTCCTGTCGCTGCTGCCCGAAGACGGCTGCGCCATCGGCAACGGGGACGACGAGCGGATTATAGCGCTGCTGGACGCGCTTGATTGCCGTACGGTTACGTACGGCATGGGGGAAGCCTGCGACTGGCGGCCCTTAAACCTGGTTTACGACCCGGAGGGGCGCGGCAGCTTCGACGCCGCGCTGCATGGTGAGATACTCGGCCACGTGGAGCTGAAGGTGGCGGGATTCTTCCATGTTTATAATGCGCTGGCAACCGTGGCCTGTGCCGAAGCGCTGGGCGCGGACCTTTCCAAAGCGTGTGCGGCACTGGGGGAATTTGTGGGCGCTCACCGGCGGTTTGAACTGACGGGGGAAAGCGACGGCGTGAAGCTTTATCACGATTACGGCCATAACCCCACCGAGATGCGAAACGTGCTTTCCGTGGCGAAGCTTCAGCCGCACAACCGCCTTTGGGCGGTGATGCAGCCGCATACGTACAGCCGCGTCAAGCGCCTGTTTAACGATTATCTTACCTGCACGAAGGACGCGGATATTACACTCGTGACCGATATTTACGCCGCCCGGGAGAAAGACCCGGGCGACATTAAAGCCGAACAGCTTGTGGAAGGGATGCGGGAAAATGGGATTAATGCCGTGCATACCCCCTCCTTTGACGATACCGAAAACTATCTGCGCGCGCACTGGCAGCCCGGCGATCTGGTGCTCACCATGGGCTGCGGAAACATTAACCAACTGAACGAGCAGATTCACCTGCACGACGCGCTTCGCGCCGAAGAAACTGCCGAGAAGAACTGCGAATAGAGCCCCGCAATCGGTCGGCGAAAAAGTTGCACAATTAAAAATGCAGGCGGAGCAAGGGCTGACCGGCTTTATCGCTATGCCTGTCGGGAATTGCGGGTACCCAAACGGGCACAGATGCGCTATAATCAAATATAACGGTTTTTAACGTTAAGATAGGGAGGTTCCGCCATGTTCCAAAAGACGGTCTGCCTGCTGTGCTGCGCGGCGCTTGCGCTGCTTGCCCCTTTCAGCGCGCTGGCGGACGATACGTACCTTATGGCCGGTTTCGACGGCGACGACAGCAACCATACGTGGACGGACAACGCGTTTTTCACCCGTATGGAAGAGCGTACCGGCATCGGGTTCGACTTTGATGAGTACACGAATTATGAAAAGTGGCAGGCTGCCAAGCAGACCCTGTTTGCCACCGGCGATCTGCCGGATGTGCTGTTCAAGGCCGAACTGACCACCCGCGAGCAGATAAAGTATGCTGAGAGCGGCGAACTGATCGACCTGAAACCGCTGCTGGAAGAAAACGCGCCCAACCTGTGGGCGCTGCTGACGGCGCACCCGGACTGGCTGGAGGCGATTACGCTGCCGGACGGGAAAATCGTCGCGCTGCCGTCGATTAACGAACAGCCCACGCAAAACGCCATGTGGATTAACAAACAGTGGCTGGAAACGCTTGGGCTGGACGCGCCGACCGACTGGGACGGCTTTGTTGCGGTGCTGAAAGCCTTTCAAACCGGCGACCCCAACCAGAACGGCAAGGCGGACGAAATTCCCCTCTCGTTTTTAGGCCCGTGGGACTTGAAGTTCCTTTCTCACGCGTTCGGGCTGGTCGCCAACGACTATAACATCTATCTGGACGACACGGGCGCCGTGCGCTTTATGCCGGACGAGGACGGCTATGTCAGCCTCCTTACAAACCTTTCCTCCCTATATGCGGAAGGGTTGATGGACACAAGCGGCTTTTATACCGCCGATACCCTGCGCACCGTAACCGATTCGGACGCCACCGTAACCTACGGCGTCTTCTTCGGCCCCAACCCCATGAACCTGCTGCCGTATACGCTGGGCGAGCAGTACGAGCTGCTGATGCCGCTTACCAGCGGCGGAAAACAAATTTACCGCGATCTGGACGGCCCGCTGACGCGGGGGGTATTCGCCATCACCTCCGCCTGTGCCGATCCTGCCGCCCTGCTTCGCTGGGTGGATGTGCTTTACACGGCGGACGGCGCCGCGGAAGCAATGTCCGGTATTGAAGGCGAGGATTACACCGTAAACGACGACGGTACCTGGGAATATAAAAACAGCGACAGCAACTCCTCCTATATCCTGTATGAACTGAGCATCTACGATACGGGCATGATGCCGTGGCTGTTCCCGCAGGAGTTTTATAACCGCTACGATAATGAGGACCTGCATACGGTAAACGAAGCGCTGCAAACGCTGCAGGGGTATCTGGTAACACCGTTCCCGACGGAATATACCCTCACCCCCGCGCAGGAGGACGCGCTTGCTCCCCTGCAAAGCGCGCTGGGACTGTATGTGGACGAGAGCCTGGCCCGCTTTGTGACCGGCGAATGGGATGTGACGGACGAGGCGGCTGTAGCCGCCTACCGGCAGGGGCTTCAGGACCGTGGCCTGAGTGAATTTCTCGCGTTCTGGCAGGGAATTGCAGACGGGCTTGCGAAAGAGAACGTCGAACCTTAACAACGAAACGACCGCACCCGAAGATCAAGATGTGAAGGATGGCGGAAACTTATGAATCAATATGCGCAGATGATCCGGTTACTGAAAACCCCCGATATCATGAAGCGGTTGACACATTTATATGGGCAGCGGGACGGGATGCTGGTGAAGCAGTCCATGCGTTACACCCATATCCTCAAGCGGCACGAGGAGCTGTTTAACGTCGGCGGGCCGGTGCTGCTCGTCAGCGCGCCGGGGCGTACGGAGATCGGCGGCAACCACACCGATCATAACCGCGGCAAGGTGCTGGCCGCAGCCGTGAACCTGGATACGCTGGCCGCCGTGAGCAAGCGTCGGGACCATACCGTGCATATCCACAGCGACGGCTATGCGCCGCTGACGATCGAGCTTGACGATCTGGCAATGAAGCCGGAGGAGAAAGGCACCACGGCGGCGCTGGTGCGCGGCGTGGCCAGAAAGCTTTCGGAAGAAGGTTTTGAAATCGGCGGGTTCGACGCCGCCGTATCCTCGGAAGTCCGCTCGGGCAGCGGGCTCAGCTCCTCGGCGGCGTTCGAGGTGATGCTCTGCGCCGTGTTCGACTCGCTTTTCAACGGCTGGCGGATGGACAAGGTGAAGCGCGCGGAGTATTCGCGCTATGCGGAGAACGAGTATTTCGGCAAGCCCAGCGGGCTGATGGACCAGATGGCGTCCAGCGTCGGCGGACTTACCTTTATCGATTTCAAGAACGATAATCCCAAAATCGAGGCGCTTTCCTACGACTTCGCTGCGAAGGGGTATTCGCTGGCGGTGGTCAGCACCGGCGGTAGCCACGACGATTTAACCGACCATTACGCCGCTATCCCGCGGGAGATGCACGAGGTGGCCGCCTGCTTCGGCGAGCCGGATCTGCGCCGTGTGCGGCCGGAACAGTTTATGCACAGCATCCCGATGATACGCGAAAAGCTGGGCGCGGGCACGGGCGACCGCGCCATTCTGCGCGCGTCCCATTTCTTTGAGGAGAACCGTCGCGTGGACGAGATGACCGAGGCGCTGCGTGCGGACAATCTGCCCGTGTTCCTGCAAAAAGTGGTGGAGAGTGGGCAAAGCAGCTCGATCTATCTGCAAAACACCTTCGTGGATGGCAAAGCGCAGGGAATCCCGCTGGCGCTGATGCTGGCCGACCATATGCTGAAAGGCCGCGGGGCCTGGCGCGTGCATGGCGGCGGCTTTGCGGGCACAACGCTGAACTTTGTGCCGCAAAAGGAGCTGGAGTCCTTCGTGAAGGAAATGGACTCGGTGTTTGGCGAATACAGCACCGAAGTGCTGGACATTCGCCCCGAAGGCGCGGCGGTGATCGAACTGCCTGTGGAGTAACGGCCGACGCCGCGTGAAACGGCGTTGACAAGCGTGCCGCGCCGTGCTATGATGCACGCGTGGCAGGCCCGGTATTCCGGGACTGTAAAACCCATAGATGGCTTCTTCGGGGCAGGGTGAAAATCCCTACCGGCGGTACAGCCCGCGAACCCTGAGAGCGTTGCGCTCACAGGGCCGATTCGGTGAAATTCCGAAGCCGACGGTGAACGGCGTTATGCCGTGTAGTCCGGACGAGAGAAGAGCAGCCTCCGTTTAGCGAGTGGTTGCCCCTGATGCTGAAACCATCGGGGGCAATTTTGCTTAAGAAAGCGGAGGAATGATCTGATGTCGCAACC
>JAQUXV010000004.1 GCA_028692205.1 Eubacteriales bacterium | reverse complement strand
TCGCCGATCTGAAGGGCGTTACCGAGCCGGAGGAGAAGCGCAAGATCATCGGCCGCGATTTTGTGGAAGTGTTCAAGCAGGAAGCCGCCAAGCTCGGCAAACGCGACCATTTCGCGCAGGGCACCATATACCCGGACGTTATCGAATCCGGCAACACCAAAGGCAGCGCCGTTATCAAGAGCCACCACAACGTGGGCGGGCTGCCCAAGGAGCTTGGTTTCGAAAGTCTGGTGGAGCCGCTTCGCATGCTTTTTAAGGATGAGGTTCGCAAGCTGGGCCTTACCCTCGGCCTGCCGGAAAGCCTGGTATACCGTCAGCCGTTCCCCGGCCCGGGCCTCGCCATCCGCGTAATCGGCGAGCTGACACCGGACAGGGTGCGCATCGTGCGCGAGAGCGATAAAATCCTGCGTGAGGAAATCGCCGAAGCCAATCTCGACCGTACGATTTCACAATACTTCACCGTGCTTACCGGCGCGCGCAGCGTGGGCGTGATGGGCGACGAGCGCACCTATGCCTATGCCGTAGCCATCCGCGCGGTAACCACCGACGATTTCATGACCGCCGACGTGGCGCAGCTCCCCTATGCCCTGCTCAACCGTATCGTCGGGCGGATCATCGGGGAAGTGAAGGGTGTCAACCGCGTGCTGTACGACATTACCACCAAGCCCCCCGCGAGCATTGAGTGGGAATAACCGCGGATTATCAAAACAGCCAGTAATCTCAGGGGTTTTGCGACTTCCAAATGCCTTGCGATACTGATTTGATACTATATTGCATTATTCTCAAAACAAGAGGGCAGACACAAACCCCTCCGAAACGGTAAGTTTCGGAGGGGTTTTATGTATTTATGGATTTTGTCGCCATTCTTTCTTGGGCTGAAATTTACCGCAATCATCTGCTGTTTGTGGCCAGTTAAGTTTCCACTCCTCGTACTCGGCTTTATTGATTTCTCCGTTTGCCAGCTGCTCCTTGCGAAGCTTCCACTCTTTCAGAAAACTTTCCACCAGATCGTAGCGGAAGCATACTGCAACACGTTTTTCGGGAGCATCCCCATCTGTATTATCAACTACATCAAACAAGCGAATAGACGGATAGTGCTCATCCAGTTCAAAAAGCATATACATAATATCCTCAGCTGTATACAACGTAGGTTCATACAGCGAGCGATAGTTTACATCCAAGGCTTCTGCAATCTTACGCAGCAAGTCTTCTTTAGGTTTACGCGAATTGTTTTCATATTGCGCAATACGGACATCGGCGCTATTTTCGTCAAATCCAACAGCACGCCCCAATTCCATCATCGTCATCTTGCGATAATTGCGCGCTCGCTTAATCCGATCTCCAACCGCCATAAAAAACCTCCCTGAAAACAATCGTCTTATTTATAGTATACCACACAGATGAGAGTGTCTCAAGAATTACTAAATAAATATATTTAGAAAAGATATTGCTATTCATTTATGCTTAGTGTATAATTCGTTGTGTTTACTAATCAAATATATATAGTGTTGGAGGGGAAAATGAAAAACAACGTTTTTGCAACAGCGCAAGAGGTAGCACAGGAATTAGGCGTTTCCAGGGCAACCGCCTACAAGATGATTCATGAATGGAATGAAAAGCTCAAGGCAAGAGGGTACACAGCGGTATCCGGTCGGGTGAGCCGCCGCTTCTTTCAGGAACAGTTCTATGGGATGGAACAAGGAGGTGAACAATGTGCCAGTCTATAAAGATGAAAAGCAAGGAACCTACTACGCATCGTTTTACTTCACAGATAACACAGGTGTTCGCCGAAAGAAGATGAAGCGCGGATTTGCCAAAAAGCGTGACGCGCAGGAATGGGAAAGGCAGTATCTTCTTCAAAAAACAGCGGACTTAACCATGACCTTCGGTGATTTCGTGACGACTTACCGCACCGACAAGAAGGATCGTCTGCGGGAAAACACATGATATCCAAGGATAACATGATCGACACCAAGATTCTTCCCTATTTCCAGAAGAGAATCATCAGTGAAATTGAGCCTAAAGACGTGATCGCATGGCAAAACACGCTCATGGCAGCTCACATGGAGAATGGCAAACGCTGGTGAAGTGAGTAATGAATTGCTGGATGTGATTCGATGGATAACCGATACGATGGATGGATTGAAAGGAGAAACGCATGAAGGCTGAAAATCAAAAAGAAACCGCCCTGAACTCATCTGTTGGCGCAGATGAAGGGCAGTCGCAAAGTACCAAATCCACAGATATTATACCAACGAAACCCGTAATTATCAAGAAAAATAACGGTTCCCTGCAAACAATCTCCATGTCGGAACTGTATGACATGTCCTATGAGCCCAAGTCAATCCTGATCGACGGACTGCTCTGTGCAGGAACGTACCTGTTCGTAGGTGCGCCGAAGATCGGCAAATCGTTCTTCATGGCGCAGCTTAGTTACCATGTGGCCATGGGGCTTCCTCTGTGGAACTATGAGGTGCGCCAAGGCACGGTGTTGTACCTTGCCTTAGAGGATGATTACGCACGGTTGCAAAAGCGCCTGTCGCAAATGTTCGGTGTAGATGGTTGTGACCATCTACACTTCGCCACGCAGGCGAAAACGCTTACTACGGGGCTTGACGAACAGCTCTGCACTTTCCTGAAAGAGCATCCCAACACCAAGCTGATTATCATCGACACCCTGCAAAAGGTGCGTGAGGTCGGGGGCGATCGGTACAGCTACGCCAGCGATTACGAGATCGTTACTCGGCTCAAGACCTTTAGCGATGCCCACAAGCTGTGTTTACTGGTGGTGCATCACACACGCAAGATGGAAGCGGCTGACAGCTTCGACATGATATCCGGCACAAACGGGTTGCTGGGCGCTGCGGACGGTGCGTTTATTATTGAGTATGTGGTGGTGCATGAGTTTTGCCACTTCATACACCCTAACCATTCAAAGCAGTTTTACGATTTTCTTACTATGCTAATGCCCGACTGGAAAGAGCGAAAGGCAGCGCTCGATAAGTGTGCAGAATTTTGGCTGTAAATCATCTCAGGAGCTTACATCGCATTGCATGCTCGTTATCCAGATTGCAGGACGATCACGTACACAAAGTACCTAAAACCTTTGCAGCGTTTCGTGAGCGTCATAGATGAAGAAATATTCACTATTGATTACTGATACTACCCTTGATGATATGAATGAAATTTATGACTGTATTGCAAAACAGTTACTAATCCCAGAAGCAGCCATAAACCGACCTGTCAATATTGATAGCTCTAGCGCTTTATTCAATCATGCTGTTAAGTTTTACGGTCTTGCCATTAATCCTGCCGCTAAGGTTGGCAATATGGGAAAAGCAAAAAGCAGGGAAATGCTGTTCTGGACAAAGGAGGAATATCTGAAATTCTCCGATGTGATGATGGACAAGCCCATATCCTTTTACGCATTTGAGATGCTCTACTGGTGCGGGATTAGGGAGGGAGAGCTGCTGGCACTAACACCTGTAGATTTTGACTTTGAACGCAAAACCGTATCCATCACCAAATCATATCAGCGAATTAAGGGCAGGGATGTAATAACCACCCCTAAAACACAGAAAAGTAATCGAGTTATCAATATGCCGCAGTTCCTTTGTGATGAAATGCAGGAATTTATTGAGATGATATACGGGATAGAAGCTACAGACCGTATTTTCCCAGTTACGATGTATTACCTTCACCATGAAATGGACAGAGGAACTAAAGAAGCTAAAATCAAGCGTATTCGTGTCTATGACATCCGGCATTCACATATTTCCTTATGTAGGCGGCGAAAAGTATAGCTACGCAAGCGATTATGACATCGTAACGAAACTTAAGGTGTTTGCCGATCAGTATAACATCTGTATTCTTCTCGTCCACCATACCCGGAAGCAAAGTGCGGAAGATTGCTTTGAGACCATTTCCGGAACCAATGGATTGCTGGGCGCTGCTGATGGCGCCTTTATCATGCATAAAGAAAAGCGAACGGATAACAAAGCAGTGCTGGATATTGTCGGGCGTGATCAGCAGGATCAACGGCTTTATCTATCTGTTTTCGCGCAGTATCATCGGCTCTCATGGCAACAACGGCACCATTTTTCGCAGTGCGTGATTTCTGTATACTCATCGCACTGCCTTCCGTGAAAAAGAAGAACGCTCATGCGGCTCCGACCTTTGAAATCTGACGCGGCGTGTCTTTGATCCAGTCATTGTTCAGGAATGCCGGCTTTTCATCCGATTTGAGGCGAAGCATCGAGGCACTGTCGCCGCTCAGCGTGCACCCTGTAACAGAAGCATTGCGAAAAGAACCCTCGAATTCAAAATGCGCCGTGGTTTCGCCTGAAAAGGTGCAATTGGCGATTATCATTTCCCTCGCGTTGCCTGCGTAAATACCGGCAGCCTGGTTACTGTCCAACGTGCAGCCGCGAATGGTCACGCCCTCCGAATCATAGATGATAACGCCGGTCCAGTTGCCTTGCAGCGCAGTGTTTTCGCACAGGCCGCTTGACTTCAGTATTCGCAGGCCCACCACCGTGGATGCCGTGATCATGCAATCGGAAATGGCCGTCTCCTGTTCGTTTTGAAGATAGATACCGTCCGCATTCGCGTCCAATCGGCAATCAATGATCTGCATTCCGCTTCCCTTCGCCGTGAAGCAGCCGAAACCACAGCCGCGCACATCACAATCACGCATGACGGCGCCTGTGCACATGGAAAAGAAAATGCCCTGTTCACAGCCATCTGCAAGGCAGCCCTCTACCGTAACGTTTCTGCTGGCGCGGGTATCGATACCGTGGTTTGTTCCGCTCACAGTCACGTCCTTGATCGTTCCTCCCTCGGCAAAAGCTACATAAGTGCCGAAGATGCCGCAGCGATCCGCTGTCACATGATCAAGCACCACGTCCCTGCTATGAACGATCTCCAGCCCCATGCTGCTGTCGGATACATCGGCATCCTTCACGGTGATTCCATCACAGTAAGCCGCGATGACCCCGCCTGCATCTGAAGGCACGGTCACGTCCTTCCCATCGGTGATGTAATACAAGGGCTTGCCGTTGACTGTGCAGTTTTCAAAGCGATGGGAGACAAAGTAAGCCCTTTCTTCCCCAACCTCACACAACCCGGTCAGCACTGCTTTACCGCTGCTGCTTTCGCTGAGCGGGTCGCCCGCCATGCAGACCCCCACCCCCTCAAACGCGCAGTTCAGGACACTGCAATCCTCCATGGCCTCCATCCACACGGCGGTAGAGGAGGTGCGTGAATCTTCCTCCGCCAGCGTAAACGTGCAGCCGTCAAGCGTCATCCCCCGACTCTGCGCCGCAACGATTCCCCACTTGCGTACCAGAAAGGACACGCCCGTGACGCTGACCTCGTCCACTGTTATCTCGAGGATCGTCGTAAACCGCGGACTGTCCAGAACAGCGGTTCCTTCTCCCAGAATTGTCAGCGGCTTGTCAACCACAATGGGAAAGCTCTCGGCAGGCGCTGCATAAATGCCTTCTTTCAGCACCAGCGTATCCCCCGGCTGTGCAGCGGCAACCGCCTCCGTAAGCGTAGCATAGTCCGCCCGTCCATCGGAGGATATGGTGATCTCCTGGGCAAAAGCGGTGCCTGCCCAACCAAGCAGCGCCATCGTAAGCAATAGCAGCAAAGTCTCTTTTTTCATGTTTCGCCTCCGAAGGGGAAGAAAATGCAGGACGCCGAAACGCCCTGCATGAAGTTCCGCAATTCCTCTTATTCAAAAACCAAATTACCCCACAAGCTGGGATTCTTGTTGATATCGAGGTTCCCGCACCATGCAATCTGGGGGATATATTCGGTACCGGGGCATGGATAAGAGATATCCGTAAGAGCGACGTCAAACTTTACCGTATCGCCGGATTGCGGGGTATACTGGGCGATTTTTTCATTGGCGAAGTTAGCCAGCGGTATGGCGCACTCCCAGATATAGCCCGTGGTGGAAGCTACCGCCTTAGCCTGATAGCCGGTCAGCACATCCTCGCCGCCGTCCATGCCGCGGCTGATGAAGCGCATACGATAATCTTTGGCCAGCATGGAACGGTCAAACGCGGTATCATAATATTCACCGTCGGTGATGAGGTACAGCAGAAAATCGTTGGTGTGGTATTCGGTTCTGGCGGGATCGTCGGCAGGATCGGTGGAAATGTACAGTTTGATGTTGTCCTCACCGTCCAGCGTCAGCATCTCGATAGCGCCAAAGGGGGTATCCTCGGTCACGTCAAAGGCCAAGTAAAGGTTCTCCGCGTCATAAGCAACGTAGACCTTGGCGGACAGGTCATTTGTGCCCTGCCAAAAAAACAAATCGCGGATCACCTGTTCAGCGTCGGTCAGCTCGGCCGCGGAGGAAAGATCCCAATCGGAAAGATCGCCATCAATCGTGGGCGCCGTTTCAACCCTGTGGGCCGTGAGTGAGGGGGTCTGCGCGGTTTCGGCAAGCGCCGCCGTGCACAGCGTCATTGCGGCCAGCATCAGGGCAAGAAGCATTGCAAGCTTTTTCATCATCGTATATCTCCTATCTTTCTCTCCAAACCGGAGAATCGATCCGTATATACAAAAAGTATAGCGGGGGATAGCTTTGGTTGCAATGGAAATTCTGACACAGCACTTTGTACTTTCAAGCACAGCTTATTGCGTGTCGCTCGTCAGCTGCACATCGGCCTCATCCTGCAAGACGGCCAGCCGGGCCTGCACCCGCTGGTTGGCCGTCTCCCCGTATAGCGTTTCCCGCAGCGCTTCCTTCACGTCATCTGTCAGTTCTACAACGCCCGCGGGGTGATCACTCAGATAATACAGAATGTGAACCCCCACGTCGCTTTCGATTGCCGTGCCGGTATAATCCCCCGGCTCAAGCATATCCTCGGAAAAGGCGGCCTCTACAAAGGCATCGTCCCAAAGAACAGAATCCTTGTTTACCATGTAGCCGGTGCTGAAGAAAGACTCTATATCAAAGGCGCTGTCCTCCCCATAGGTACGAATCAGCTCTTCAAACGGCGTGCCCGCCTCCAGTGCCGAGTAGATCGCCGCCACTGTATCCGCCGTATCCGCCAGCTTGTCCTCGGCATCTGAGCGAATCAAAATTTGCAGCACATTGCGATAGCCTGCCGGGACATACCAAACCTCCTCGCCGTTGTTCAGCGCCGTTTCATAAGCCGATACATTCCCTTCATAGGCCGTTTTGCTCTCCGCCACCCGCGCCTCATAGGCGGTTTGCACCTCCTCATCGGAAATCGTCTCGCCCTCCATAAGCAGGTCGGCGTACTTTTGAGATGCCACGTCGTTCCGATAGTACTGATTGAAATACGCCAGAGTGTAGCCACGCTGTTGTAAATCGTTCTCAGCATAGGCCAGCGCTTCGTCATCCGATGCCGCCGCGCCCTCCTCTGTGCTCCTGTAGGCTGTTATCCTCTGCGTTGCGAGTGCCGCATAGGTGCTCTGCGCCTCGCTCTGGATATCGCTTGTTTCCTCCTCCGTGAAGGCAAACACCCCTTTGGCCGTCATGTCCTGCACCAGGAGACGGTCGGAAATCGCCGCCGTCAGCGCCATGCTCTCCAAATAAGCAGCGATGGTTTCATCCGCTGTGTCCACTCCGTTTTCGGCATAGAGCTGTCTGTAATATGCCAACTGGGTATCTACCTCGCTTTGCAGCACATCTTCTCCGTTCACGACTGCGGCGATCTGCGCGGCCTCCTCGGCCGCGGCGCACCCCATCCAGACGATCGCGGCCAGCAACAACGCAAGCAGCTTCCGCACGTTTCTCATATCTTCTTCATTCCTTCCTTTTTCAAAGCATACTGGCATTTTCCCTGTGCCGCAAGTGAGAATCCAATACTGGCCTTTGCAAAATCCAACACAGATTCACAAAAGGAGGGAGCTGCCCAAAAGCAGCTCCCTCCCCGGTTTGTGGTGAATGTCTTACTCCACGGTGATGGTGGTGGTCATGTTCCCAATTGTGATCACATGTTCGCCGGCCTCAAGGGTCAGCTCCATGTTCACAACGCGCCACTGACCGCCGTCAACGCCCAGGAACTTCTCGGCAACCACCGTTTCGCCGTCCAGAACCTGCACGTTGATGGTTCCGTCACCGCCATTATTCTGGGCAACGAAGGCGATATCGAAGGGCACGCCCGCTTTTTGCACCTTATTGGTGATGACGTTGCGGGTCGCGTCGCGTCCGCGAGAATCCACATAGGCTTCGACCGTGTAATCCTGATCGACGCTCAGCAGGCTCAGCTGAATGTCAGCAGTCTTCGCATAACTCATGCCGAAGTTGGTGGTATACATGGCATCGCCCATGTTGTTGGGCACAGAGGTCGGATCGTCCTTTGCCATCATGGTCATGTACAGGCGCGTTTTGGCGTCTGTGCCCACATCGTTTTGCAACTCATAATTGGAAAGGATCAGGTCGGAAACATTATATGGCACCTCAAACACAGTGGAACCGGCGGGATCCTTTTCGCCCATGAGCATCGCTACCGTCACGGAAGGCGTTACATAGCGATAGAAGGAACCGACGGAGGAACCATGGTCGGGCGTGTTGCTGTACGTTTGCACCAGCACTGCGGCGGCCGTGGACACCTGATCGTAGTAGGGATCGCCCTGTGCGCCGCTACGGCCAATCGTGCCCTCATAGATCAGGATGATGGGCTTGCCTGCATCCTGAGCGTCTTCCACAGCCAGATCGTAAGCATCGTCAAAGGCGGTCACATGGATCAGCGCAACATCGGCATCCGCCAGCGTATCCACAACCGTCAGCTTCTCCGCCAGAGCGGCATCTTCTTCTTCCTGAATGGAGCCGTTATTTGAGAACAGATAAACCTTGGCGCTCGCGGCCAGAGGCAGAACGTTGTCGTTCTTGAGCATGATGGTAGATTCGACCATCAGCTGCTCTTCCATGTCCGCCACTTCGGTGCGGCGATATTTGTCAATCTCCGCATTGCTCAGCACGGTGGGCATGCCATCGGCGATATACTGTTCGTTGACGAGCAGCGCGGCAGCCGCTTCCCAATCCGAGTAGGGATCTTCAAACAGCTTCTGGTCAAACTTGTTCTTCAGCACACGGCTGACGTGGGTGTTGAAGTCCTCTTCCGTAACGAGGCCGTCATTCACAGCTGCAATCACGATTTCGGGATAGAAGTTGTTGGTCAGCTCGGCATAGCTGGCCAGATCGGTGCCAGGCGTCGCGCCATAGCAGGAGAACATGTCGATGCCGACATTCATGATCAGCGCATACTTTTCTTCAATGCTCAGCGTGGTCACGTCAACGCCATCCGCAGTGGTGCCGGTCAGCGCATCAATGCGATCCGCGCCCAGCGGCCAATCCAGACAGATGATCCCCTTGTATCCCAGATCATCACGCAGGATGGAATAGGTTGTACGATCAAGAACCGTGTACAAACCTTCGGTACGCCCAATGTTATTATTGGTCATGATCCATTGTGTGCCTGCATCCACAACGGCCTTCCAGCCAACCAGCCAGGAGTCGATCAAATCGGCTTCACTGCGGGCTGCGGCATAGGAGTTGCGGCCGCCGCGGGCAATAAAGTGCTTGGAATGGCTGTTAAAACCGTTGTCCTCATAGGCGCGGGTTTCAAGTGCGGACATCGTGGCAATGTAGGAGGGATCGTCGCCATACCAGGAGCCGATTTCGTTGCCATAGCCGTGGAACACCTGCGTATAGCCCAGGGCAACGGATTCTTTGGCATATTCGGACAGCAGGTTGTACAGCAGATCTTCGTCATGGGCTACGCCCAGCGCGTAATGCGCCGCGTCGATCATGCCGCCCCAGGTGTTGTAGGTGCGGTCGCCCGAGAACACCACCGGAATGCCAAGGCGATTTTCTTCCGCGATCGACTGGATCTTGTTCAGCACATCCAGCTGATCTTTGGGGTTGCCGGTCATCGCGGCAATCATGGTGGTCAGATTCATTTGCTTGATCTGATAAGCAACGGGCGTATAAATAATTTCATCCACCGTGATTAACGTGTCGGTTTCGTTATTCATCTGCTCGCTGTCCGGCTGGATGAAGGAAACGCCGGTCTGACCGGTCGACAGGCTGTCCCCCGACAGGTTTGAAACGGTAATGCCATTCTTGCCGCCAATACCGCCGAAGCCCAGCGTACCCGCCTTTTCTTCCATGGTCATCTGACCCAGAAGATCATTCACGCGCACCGTGACATCCTGACGATAATCTTCATAAACATCCAGGGAGCCGTTCTTGTTCAGGTCCTTGAAATACAGGCCATCCGCCTGAATGAACATGTCCTGGCTGGACGCGCTCAGCCGGGCTTGACCCGTTGCCTCATCCGCCTCCACATAGTAGAAGCCTGAAGAAGATTCCTTAACGGCGGGAGCACTCTCCATCAGCGCGGAGGTGGGGATACAGGAAAACACCATCAATGCCGCCAGTAACAAAGCAATTTTTTTCATGTTAGCCCTCCAAATCTGTTTTATTGCAGTGGGTTTGGATATTCTCAAAAAAGAATTGAGCCTCCCTTCCATACCAAGTGATTCAGGCGAATATCCACCTTTGCTATTATGATAAAGACATCCGGGGGAAATAAAAAGGGAAATTCCAGCACTGCATTTTGTAAAATCTAACACGTTCTGGGGCCGTCTCCTGAAGAAAGATAACCCTAAAAGCGGGAGGTGTATGCTCCCGCTTTCAGGGTTGTCTGACGGTCAGCCGATGCTCAAACATGCTTCGGCAACGCTGTCGAAAAGGTCGAATGAACCCTTCTGCATGTTCGGTGAGCGGGTCCTGCCGATGGCGGTACGGCCACCGGTAACTTACGCCACCCACACCCGACCGTCTAGGTAAGCGATGATTCAATGGCTTTGCGGCTGCCATAGCTGAGCGTCGTTGATTTAGGTAAGAAAAGCCGCAGGAATGGCGGCGCTATTTCAAGGTTTTTTGAGCCCGAAGCAGCGGCGTTCTGCGAAGGCAGGCGTGAAGAGCATTGATTCAGCGCTTACCTGGGTTCATGGATCCATGGATGTCATCATTCAAAGACTCAACGCTGTCTGTAAGGGCGTTCCGCCCGCCCTGCCCCTCCGTTGACAGTGCAGGGATGGGCGCGGAGTTCGAAGCTGAGCCCGCCTGTCCCACTTCTTGTTTGATTTAGCAATCAGCCGATATTCAGCCTTTCTTCCGTTACACTGTCAAAGATGTGCATTTTGCCGTTTTCGATGTTCAGCGAAAGGGTTTTGCCGATGACGGTGCTGCCACCGGCGATTTTAGCTACCAGCACCTGACCGTCCACGTTCAGATACACATGGAAACCGTCGCCCAAAGGCTCAACGCTGTCCACAATGCCGTTCAGCTCGCCTTGGCCCTCCGGCGCAAGCGCCAACTCCGACGGGCGGATACCGATGATGACTTCCTTACCCTCATAGAGCCTGAGCAGCTCCTTCACATCATCAGGGGCGTTTAAAACCAGCTGGTCACATACCAGCTTGATGTTGCCTTCCTCCGACACAACCCTGCACTGCAGCTTATTGATCTGGGGGGTGCCTACAAAGCTTGCGGCAAACAGGCAATTGGGATGACTGTACAGATCATTCGGCGTACCTTGCTGCATGATACGCCCGTCCTTCATCAGCACGATATGGTCGGCCATGGTCATGGCCTCGGTCTGGTCATGAGTGACATAAACCGTGGTGATGCCCAGCTTGGTCTGAATTTTCTTCAGCTCATAACGCACCTGATCCCGAAGTTTTGCATCCAGATTTCCCAGCGGCTCATCCAGAAGAAACACCTGCGGATCACGCACAAGGGCGCGGCCAAGCGCAACACGCTGCCGCTGGCCCCCCGAGAGCTGCGCGGGTCTGCGATCCAGCAGCTCATCCAGACCAAGCATGGACGACATGGCCGTTACGCGTTTGTCGATCTCCGCCTTGGAAGCCTTCTTGGTTTCCAGTGCGAAGGACATGTTTCTTCGAACGGTCATGTTGGGATACAAAGCATATTCCTGAAAGACCATGGCGATGTTACGCTCCTGCGGAGGCACAAACGTCTTGTCCTTGCCTTTGTCGTTAACCTCTGTCATCACCTCGTCGCCAAAGCTGATCTTGCCGCGGCTGGGGTGTAACAGGCCAGCAATGGAGTACATGGCTGTAGACTTTCCGCAGCCGGAGGGGCCGAGGAATACGCAGAACTCTCCATCCTCTATCTCAAGGTTAACGCCATTGATCACCTTGGTCTTGCCCTTGTTATAGGTGATATCCATATCTTGAATGGTAATCGAAGCCATTTCCGATTCCTTCCTTCTGAATTCATTTCGGCTGGCCGATGCTTATTTGCCGAAGGAGGCTACTTCGATGCCGAAGCCGTAGTCGTATAGCGGCGCCTCGATATCCTTAGGCAGATCCTCACGCTGGAGCAGCACGGAATCCATCGTTGCGGGGATTTGCCAGGGCAGTTTGCCGGAAATTGCACTGTCGCCAAAGAGCGCGTGCGCTACCGCCTCTGCGCCCGCAGTTACCCCGGGGCGATAGGCAATCAGCACCGCATCGGAGGCTGTGTCGACAGGCGTCATGACATAAGCGCGGTTCATCAGCACCACGGAAATAACGTTTACGCCGGCCGCATCCAGTTCGTTCACCAGCGCAATCTGGTCTTCTGGGAATTCCAGCGTGGCCGATCCCCAAGCCGGTTCATGGGTGCCGCTGGCTTCGCCAACCACCACGATGGCGGTCGTCCCTTCGGGATAGCTGGACTCTACCTCGGAAGCATCGGCGATGTATGTCACCTTATCCGCGCCCGCGCGGTTTTCAATGGCCTCGAAAATGGATTTCCCTTCGGTTTTCAAGCCGTTTTCAGAGGATAGCTTCCAGCCGCTGGAGAGGGCATCCACATCCTTGGCCAGATAACCGGCCACGATTATATGCTGACCCTCCAATGCGGTTTGGTTCTCATACTTGACCAAGGTCACGCCTTTCTCGGCGGCTTCCAAAGCCTTCTGGTAGTGTTCCTCCGTTCCGACGGAGGCATTCACATCCTCCAGCGTGATGAAAGGATTCTCAAACACGCCCAGCTTGAACTTCGCCACCAACAGTCGGCGGCAGCGTTCGGTCAGGGTGCTTGAATCCACCTGATCCAGCAATTTCTTAATATCCCGCTGACCCATGCCGCCCACGGCATCCGCACCCGCCTGCACCTCGGAGATTGCGCTCAGACCCCAATCGGTGTGGATGATGCCCTGATAACCCATCTTCTCACGCAGTAGCTCCGTCATGACGGTATACGACTCATGGGCGTAATTTTCCACAGCGTCGCCACCCAGGTAAGGCACGGTCGAATAACCGTAGGGCATGATACACGCCGGGTTGACCTCCATAGCCGCCTCGAAGATGCTCAAATGCAGCGCAAAAGTTTCGTCATCAAACACCAGCGGCGTTCCGTCCACCCCCGCAGTCTGCGGACCGGAACCCGGGAAATGCTTCACACAGGCCATGACCGAATCGGTGGTTAAGCCCTCGGTGCCGGCCTGTAAGCCGGTTACCGCAGCTTTCACCATCGCTTTGGCGGTATCCGCATCCTCGCCGTACGTCTCCTGATTGCGCCCCCAGCGGGGATCGGTCGCCAAATCGGCATTGGGGGATAAGCTCATGCGCACACCCAGCGCCTTCATCTCCTGACGCTGAATATCGGCAATCTCCTGCACCAGCGTCACGTCGCCAGTAGCCGCCAGGGTGATGGCGTCGGGCATAATGGTCGTGTCATTGATCCAGCTTGCCCCAATGACCGAGTCCATCGAGAAAACCACGGGCACCCCCAGTTGACTGCTTTCGCACAGAGACTGGATGTAGTTCATTTTACCAACAGTGCTTTCCTTCCCCTCACCAAAAAAGGTATAGGTCAGGGCAAAGCCGATATCCAGATCGGAAAACCAGCTTTCCTTCAGCGTGACCATTGTCATGTGAGCCATCTGCGCGGCTTTTTGCTCGTCGCTCATCAGCGTCAGCAAATTTTCAGCGCGCTCCTCAGCCGACAGCCGCCAGTCCTCATAGGGTTGCAGGGCACCGTCTTTATTTAAATCTTTGAACTGATAGCCGTCCGCCTCAATCAGATCAAGCTCCGCCGTTTTCAGTACGATTTCGCGGCCTTCATATTCCTGCGTAATGGTTGTAACCTCTACCGCAGGTATCGTTTCCTCGTCCGCTTCTTCCGCGAAAGCCGAGGTGGAGAAAGCCAGTAGCGCGACTGTAGTCAGTGCCAGAAAACGTTTTGCCCAATTCATTTTCAAGTTGCCTCCTCAATTTGTCAGGACGCTGTAACGGCGCCGTTCATTTGTCCACTGATCAGGTATTTCCCCATGAAAATATATAGCACAAGCACCGGCAGTGCAAGCAACAAAGAACCGGCCATCTGAACGTTGAATTCGGCGGCCATCGTTCCGGCCAGCTCGTTCAGGGCAATGGTGGCGGGCTTAGAATCATAACCGCCCAACACCAGTGCGAAAAGCATCTCGTTCCAGATGGAGGTGCATTGGAAAACAAACACGGTGATGGTAGCAATCATAGTGTTTGGCAGAATGATCTTGCGGTAAATCTGCCAGGTTCCGTTGCCATCAATCATTGCTTGCCGTATCAGCGCATCGGGCACATCCGCGTAATAACCGCGCATCATGACCGTGCACATGGGCATGCCAAAGACGGTATGCACCAGAACCAAGCCCCAGATGTTGTCATACAGATTAAGCGCGTTAATCGTCTGTAGCAACGGGATCAAGATCGCCTGAAAAGGCAGATAGGTTGCCGCAACCAGCGCAATAAAGAATACGTTGTTCAGCCTGAACTTCCATTTGCTCAGGGCATAGGCGCAAATGGAACCCATGAAAAGCGAACCCGCCGCGCCAAAGATCGTGACCACCAGACTTGTGCACAGCGGTCCGGTCAGCTCCTCCAGCGCGCTTTCATAGCCTTCCGTCGTCCATTCCGTAGGCGGGGTAATCGGGGTGGTGGTCATGACTTCACTGTTGGACTTGAAGGACGTCATGACCGTTCCCCAGAAGGGGAGCATGTAGAACACCAGAAAGGCCACCATGATGAGATAGTACACAACGTGCAAAACCGTCATGTGCCATCTCGGATGAATCTGTACTGTTTGGGCTTTTTGCCCTTCCTTGCTGCGCTCAATGTCTGTTCCGCGTTGCATGCAATCACTTCCTTTTGTTGGTCCAGTAGGTCAGCGGCAGGATCAGAACCAGCACAAGCGCGAGCAGGAAACAGCTAATCGCCGCGGAGTAAGCAAAGTTATTATTTTGGAAGGCTTCATTATACATCCAGACGGGCAGTGTCCATGCCGAGGATGTGGTATAGCCCACCAGAGAAACGATGAAATCGAAGGACCTGAGCGCGTACATGGCGAGAATCGTAATGCACGAGCCCATTGCCCCCTTGAGCTGCGGTATGATGAGCCGCCAATAGATACGTGGCATATAAGCGCCGTCCAGCTTCGCTGCGTTAATCACATTCACCGGAACATTTTTAATGGCCGCAAGGAAGATGACCGCCACATAACCCGAAAACTGCCACATCAGTGCAATGATAATCGATAGCATAATGGTCGCGTTGCTGGAAGCCCACATTAAGTTTCCGTCTTTAATCGCCGCGGAAACATTGACACCCAGCAGCCCCAGAAAGGAGTTTAGCACCCCGCCCGTGGGACGGTACATGTACGCCCAGACCGTACCCGTCACCACAAAGGACAACGCGAAGGGCAAAAGGATCAATGTGCGGAAGACCGATGTGCCACGCAGGCCCTGATCCATCAGCAGTGCCAGACCTAACCCCAGCAGCAGGCAGATGGGGATCAGGCAGAAAAGCAGCAGCGTGTTGCCCAACGATGGCAGGAAATTAGCGCTGGAGAACATTTTTACATAATTATCAAAGCCTCCAAAGCCATAGCTGGCCTCCAGCTGCCCGGACTCCCAATCGGAAACGGATACCCACAGATTCCACCCCAGGGACACATATACAAAATAAATCAAAAGCGCTGCCGGAATACAGATCCAGATCAGGGGGTGCCGAGTGAAGAACCGATGCGGCAGCGCCACTGATTTGGGTGCCAGCTTGAGCAGCATTTGATAGATCAGGATGAGTGCCAGAAGGATGCCGCCAATGATCCAAACCCGATCGGAAGAAAAGGTCATGTACCCAAAGTTCTCAAAGAACGCCTGTATCTGCTCCAAGGGTAGTGTCCCCTTTCCCTTGTTTTGTTTTTAAAACACGGCTCCCATGGGCCAGAACGCTTCGATGCCCATGAGAGCCGCCAGCCTAATTCATCAGTAGCTCAAGCCCCAGCCAAAATCATACAGCGGGTTTTCCAGATCGAAAGATACATCGCCTTCCTGATTCCTGACCGATTCCATATCGCGGGGGAACTGAATCGGCGTCTTGCCCGTAGGATTGTTCATGCCAAACAGCGTTTCCGCGATGGCGATGCCGCCCTGACTGCCGGGATAATAAGCTTCCAGAATCGCGTGCGTGTTCTCGTCGCACCACGTCAGGATGTAGGGACGGCCGCCGGTCACCACTGTTACCACAGGCTTGCCAGAGGCGACTGCCGCGTCCAGAATGTCCTGCTGGCTCTGGGTAATCTCCAGCGTGTCATAGCCCCACGGCGGGTCATGCTGGTAGCTGGGTTCACCAATGGAGACGATGATGATATCCGCATCCTTCGCTGCTTCGGTGATGGCAGTTACATCGTCCGAAATGTAGGTCACCGTGCTACTGGCTCCTGCGTATTCTGCAATCGCCGCCGCAATGGTTTTACCCTCCTGCTTTGAGGACCAGCCGCCCACCAGACTGTCCATATCGCCTGCGCGAGGGCCGCATACCAATATATTCTGACCGGCATCCGCCTTCAAGGGCAGAATACCGTCGTTCTTCAGCAGCGTCATGGCCTCCTCCGCAGCCTGCAGATTCAGCTTCTGGCTTTCCTCGCTGCCCACGGTGGCAACAGCGGCTTCCACATCGCAATAAGGGTTTTCAAACACACCCAGTTCAAACTTGGCTGTCAGGATGCGAAGGGCCGATTCGGTGATGGTCGCTTCGTCAATATCGCCGCTATTCACCAGATTTTCAATCTGATCAATAATGTTAATGCTTTCGCCGCCGATACCGTCGATACCGCCCTCCATCAGACCGATGACAATGGCTTCATCGTCGGTAATTTCTTCCCCGGACATGGTGGAGCGGCCTTCCTGAATCGCCCAGATCATGCCCCAGTCCGTCTGGATAAAGCCTTTGAAGCCCATCTTGTCACGCAGGAGATCCTGCAGCACCAGCTTGGAGCCAATGGCGGAGTTTTCAGCATCCAAAGTCAGCGGCACAGAATAGTAGGGCATCACGGAAGCCACATTCACCTCAATAGCCGCATAGTAAGGCTTCAGATGCGTTTCAAGCGTCTCTTCGCTGGAGATGATGGGCGAAGTGTCCTTGCCCTCCATCTGGGGGCCTGCGCCGGGGAAGTGTTTGATGCAGGCTGCAATGGAGCCGGTATTCAGGCCGTCGGTACCGTTCTGGAAGGCGACGATCTGCGCCCTGACCATCTCGGTCACCAGATCAGGATCCTCGCCGAAAGTTTCCATCACGCGGCCCCAGCGGGGTTCGGAGGCAATATCAGCCTCCGGGGAAAGCGTCATGCGTACGCCTACAGCGAGGTGCTCTTTTCGGGCGACTTCAGCCAGCTTCGTCACCAGCTCGGTGTCACGGGTGGCAGCCAGCGCCAGGTTTTGCGGCGTTACCGTAGCGCCGCTGACATAAGACAGGCCGTGTACGGAATCCATGGAGATCAGAATGGGCACGCCCAGACGGCTGGATTCGGCATATTCCTGAATGGTGTTCATGGAGGTCGCCGCGGCTTCCACGCTGTTGAGCTCACGAACCAGCAGCATGCCAATGCCCATATCGGTGCACCATCTGCTCAGGTAGGAAGGCATTTTACCGTCTTCACGGGGCAGGAAGGTAGGGTGCTGCATCTGCGCGACCTTCTCGGCCAGGGTCATCTGCCCGACAAGGTCCTGAGCGCGGGTTTCCGCATCCAGCCGCCAGTCTTCATAAGCATCAAGCGTACCGTTTGCATTCAGGTCAATGAACTGGTAACCGTCTGCCTCGACGACGGATTTCACATGCGGATTCAGAACAGGCTGCTTATAAGCGGTAGCCTCCGCAAAGGCCGCGCCGCTCATCATGGACAGGGATACTGCCAATGCGCTGAGTATGGCTGCCCCACGTCTGGTTACATTTTTAATCGACAAGTTGCCATTCTCCTTTCACTCCAGCTTCTTTCAGAATATTCACGATCTTGTTTGCGAAATATTCCGCGTCGTGATCGCTGGAGGTAGCAAATTCCTGAATCTGTGTCTGCAGGCTGGTGGACGCGCTCCACGGAAGCGCCGTGCCGTGGGTGAAGCTTGGGTAAGTCTTCACAGAATCGCTGTTCATCTGCTCCTTAAAGCGCAGGGTCAGCGGGCAGTAAATTGAATCGTCGGTGTCGGTATAGGGCGAGATGGATTCCTTCAGTGCGGAGAAGCTCTCCTGTACAGATTTGGTGGATACGTTATAAGCCCAGCGAATCCCGGCATTCACATCGGCGGAGTCGTTGCTCACAACAAAGCCGTCCACGCACAAGCCAAACCAGCCTTCCGTACCCGGGAAAGTGAACACACCGTAATCCTCGCCATAGACCTGACCCATGCTGGTCAGCAGTGGTTGCATCCACGCCCCCATGATCTGCATGGCATAGGTACCCGCCACCACCTGACCGCTGGCTTCGTACCAGTCCCGGCTGCTGTGATCCGGGGCAACATAGTCCAAAAGTCTGGCGTAAGTGCTCATGACTTCTGTCACATCATCCACGTTGTAGCTGCCGTTGATAAAGTCCTCGTAAATCTGTGGACTCGTTCCCATCATGATATCCTCAAACACCTGACAGGCCGGCCAGCCTTTGCGATCTCCCAAATCGATGGGATACTCCCCATCGGGCATCGCAGCCGCCAGCTGATCGCACAGCGACCAGAACTCGTCCCAGGTAATGTCTTCATGGTCGGGAATCGCAATGCCATACTTTTCAAACACATGAATGTTGTAGAAGATGACGTTGGTCTTGTGAATGCCGATGGGGACAATGTACTGCTTACCATCCGACGCAGTGCACAGCTCCTTCAGGCTGGCAATGACCCGGTCATTCAGCCCGGCGTAGTCCCACAAGCTGCTTAAATCCAACAGCATGTTTGCATCCAGATAAGGCTGTATCTCCTGACCGGGATGCGCCTGAAAGGCTTCCGGGCTCTTGCCTGCCTGTTGCAGCACCTTGACTTTCATCACCATGGCGCCCCCCGCTCCGCCGGGGATCGCGTTGGATTTGGCCTTCTCCTCAGGGTAGGCGCTCTTGAATCCGGCGATGACGGACTCTATGGCATCCTTTTCACCGCCGGCCGTCCACCAGTGATAGACGTTGACGGTGCCCTTCTCGGCGGTATCTTCAATGACCGCTGAGAAGTCAATCGTGGCGGCATCGATCTTCTCATTCTTTGCAGCCAGCGCACCGGTGGTGTTTGTCAGCGCCAGCATTGCCGCCAGCGCCATGCCACCTAACTGGTTTAACTTCATGATGATTCTCCCCCTTCTGTTCGGCTCACTCTTCGACAAAGGTCAGCGTGCCCCATAGGCTGGGGTTGTTGTCCACGTCGTACATCTCAGGCTTGCGGCCCCCGGTAACGGTCAGGTTGGCGGAGGATTGCATGCGCAGGCTGTGAATGCCGGGGCAGGGCAGGTCCACATCCAGAATGGAGAAATCAAAGCCGATTGTCTGACCTGCGGCGGGTACCAGCTCCGGAAGCTGGTCGTTGCTCAGGTAGTGCAGCGGCAGCTTGATCTCGTAGGTTGCGCCTCCCTCAATCTTCATAAAAGCCGCCTGATAATCATCCCCGTCGAACAGCCGCTCGTCACCGTACTCGCCCGCGGTTTCATACCCCATGGGGTCGGCAATCATAGAACGGTCGATATAGTTAAACCAATCGCCATAATAATCCTCAACGCTGGTGGTCCATCGCCAGTCTGTGGCTTCATACGCGGTGCGGGCGGGGTTCGCATCGGGGTTCGTGCTCAGGAAGAAGATAATAGCATCCAGCTCGTCCAGCGGGAAGCCCTCACGATACACAAAAGCGTCTTTATCACTGATGGTCACAGCCAGATAAAGGTTCTCCTCATCCCACATGACGCTCAGGTCCATTGCACAGTCAGCCGCATCATCCCAATGCTCCAACTGATCAATAATCTGGCTCTGATTATCAATGCGCAGGCTGCGTGACAGATCCCATTCCGAAAGGTCGCCGTCGATGACGATTTCCTTCACTTTGGGCGCATCCAGATTCTTATCCGAGTATGCCAGCGCAACGGCTGAAGAACACACAAGACCTAAAGTCAGCGCCACTGCCGCAGCCTTCCTGAAAAAAAGAAAATGATCCATTATCCAAACCTCCGCTTGTTTAATACCCCTGAAATGTCACTAAATAGAGTATAGGAGATGCACCCTCCCCCTTCAATGGAAAATCCAACACAGAAATTTGGAAAATCCAGTTTGTGCAGGATTTTGCCACATCAAAAAAAGAACGCTACAGTGTGTTGACCCTACCAACTGAAGAAGAGAGAGGTAATAAGCCGTATGCGGATGAGCATTAAGATGATCATTCTCTTCTCCTGTGTTACAGCGTTGCTGATTGTGCTCAACACGGTGTTGTCGATCAATACGGAGCTTCATACATTGCAGACGCACGAGCAAGAAACATTAACCGTTGTGTCCCAGCAGATATCCAGTGAGATCGAAGAAAACCTTACTTTCATGGAATATGGGATCGATGGTCTGGCAGAAGATAACACCTTTTTGGCGGCACTGGCCACCATCGACAGTTTGGGCGAGGAGGGTGCGCACACCTCCGAATATACCGAGGCGCAGACGACGCTGTCCAATCATTTGTATCACGAACCGCTCAACGATCGGTTTTACAGCATCAATGTCATCACCAACAGCGGGTTTATTCTGTCCAGCCACTTTCAGAAGTTTGAACTCATCGAAAGCTATTCGGAGGAGCTCTTCCAGCAGATGAGCCTCATGCCTTGGCTCAAGGATGATTCTGTTCGCCTTAATTCCAAACAGGTGATCACGCCTCACCCCGACCCTTGGGATATTTATCACTCTCAGGCCCGATCCATTTCGATCTATTCCATGTGGTCCAATGCGATTTACCACGGTAAAAACGTTGGTTATCTGGAAATCAACGCATTGGCCTCCGATCTGAACAGTATTTTTGAAATCCCCGCTATGGACGGCTTTCACGCTGCCGGCATCTATGAAGGGCGAACCCTGGAAGGGATGCGGGAACTGTTCCGTAGCAGCAATGACACCATACAATATACGGCCATGACGCCCGGCACGATGACCACCTGTGTTGATGCGGATGGCGCGACTTATTATGTTGTTTCTGCCTACAACAAAAATCTGGGCCTGACCATCTACGCGGCGCAGCGTACCGATGAATATATGACCTCCGTTCATACCGCAATCCGCAGTCACTTCCTGACAGGCCTTCTTGTGCTGGTGATAACGATCCTCATCATTGTGGTTCTGTCCTTCAGCCTGACAAGCTCTATTCACAAACTGACAGGAAAAATAGCTGGCATCAGCAAAAAAACGCTGGTGGAGGTGGATAATCTCGGAGCCGATGCGCTGCGGAAGGTAACCAGCAAACGTGACGCGGAGGTTCGTCTTCTGGAGAATTCTTTTGACGAGATGCTTCAGGCTCTTCAAACCTCGACCCAGACGGAGATGCAGCTTCGGGAAAGCACCTTGCGCGCCCGGCTGAACGCTTTGCAGGCGCAAATCAACCCTCATTTCATCTACAATACGCTAAACATCATTTCCGCCAAATCCATGGAGACAGGCAATGAGGTTGTCATCGATATTTGTGATCTCTTCGCGCAGATGCTGCGGTATTCTACCGACCTGCACTGCAAAACGGCCACCCTGCTGGAAGAAATCGAAAACGCGAAGAACTATCTTCTGCTTGCGAAGTTCCGGTATGAAGACAAACTGACGTATACGATCAACGTGCCGGATATCTTCATGCAAAAAGAGCTTCCGAAGCTCTCCTTGCAGCCCATTATCGAAAACGCGATTTCCCATGGTTATCAAAGCTCCCATGGCAATTTCTCCATTATGATATCCGGTGAGATTGATAAGGCAGGCCGCCTGCATCTGATCATTCGAGACAACGGCTGCGGGTTTGACGAGTTCGTACTCTTACGGCTGCGGCATGAATTCGACTGCATTGAAAAGGGAGAGTTTTCAGCCGTTGAGAACACGGACGTGCATATTGGGCTTGTCAACACCTATCGAAGACTATACTATTTCTCTGATAAAAGGATCAAAATGCTTCTGCGCAATGACCACGGCGCCGTGGTGGAAATGATCATAACCCAAATCGGAAAGGATTCGTGAGCCTATGTATCGCATCTTACTCGTTGATGATGAACGACCGGCGTTGAATTTTCTCAATGCCATTGTAACAAAATACTTGCCCGATTTTGAAATCGCAGGCCTGGCGGAGGACGCCCCCAGTGCAATCGCCCTCCTTGAAAAACAGGCCGTTGACGTGCTGGTAACGGATGTGAGCATGCCCGGCGATATGAACGGCATCGACCTTACAAAAGCTGCGCGGGAGATCTATCCCGAGTTGCACATCGTCATCGTGTCAGGGTATGCGGAGTTTGAGTATGCCAGAGGCGCGATACAAGCCGGGGTAGAGGATTACCTGCTCAAGCCGATTTCAATCTCCCGCGTCAAAGAGGTGTTGATGAATATTAAAGCCCTTCTGGACGACGAACACATCCCTCTGCTGCAGCGAGTATTCACGGATCTGCTTCGCCAAAGAGAACCGAAGCCTGAGGAACTGGAGAGGGCCTTTGGTTCATCCCCCTTCATGTTTGCTTTCGCGCGTATCGGTAATTTAAACAGTAATCGGTTCGCACACATCACCAGTATTGGCCCGGATACCATAACGCAGCCGGGGTGGCAGGTTTTCTGCGGTCGGGATGAAAATGAGTTCATCATTCTGCATGCGAACACCCACCACAATGGCAATTTCCCCCAGCTGCTGAGCGAATGGATGAATCGCAGGGCAAGAGGGCGTGCGTGGACAGCCGTATATGAAGGTAACGCAAGTTCGCTCAAACAGCTTGTGCCTTTTCTTCAAAAGGCCAATAAGCAGCTGAACGAAACGCTCATTATCGGAAACACACAATGTCTGAGTATCGGCAACACTGTGCCAAAGACCGCCGAAGCGTTGCCAGCCAACATTCGCCGGCAGCTCTCCGCTTGCGTCATGAGCTGCTCCTGGCGCGTGATTCAGGATCTGTTTCTCTCCCTGGCGGTTGAGTGGGAGAAGGCTCGGCTACCGCAGGAGCAGGTGGAGCAGCATTGTTATCAGCTGATCAACCAAACCTTTGACGAAAGCGGCCTCAACGAGCAACGCAGCATGCAGGAAATCCATGAGGAAGTAAACAATCTGTTTGCCATTGCAGGCACTGTGGGTGAATTGCTGTCCGGCCTGTATGGGGTGCTTTTCGGCGATCTGTCCGAGCATGACAAACAGATAAGCGGCGATGAGCTGTGCGCGTATACGTTGGATTATATTAAGAAGAACTTCAACAAGGCGCTGAACGTGCAATCGATCTGCGCCAAGACCGGCTTCAGCCAAACCTATCTGTCCCGTTTGCTGCGCAAATATGCCAACACCTCCGTAAACACCTACCTGACCCAGTGCCGCATGGAAGCCGCCAAGCAGTTGCTTAATGACAATCCCAACATGCTGCTCAGAGATGTGGCAACG
The DNA here is from genome assembly GCA_028692205.1 of Eubacteriales bacterium. The sequence continues at coordinate 7,243 of JAQUXV010000004.1, read as the reverse complement.
TTGATCGGGTATGAGGATCAATCCTACTTCAATAAAATCTTTCGCAACGAGACCGGCATGACGCCAAGACAGTACGCGTCGCAGTTTATAAAATAATCGCGGCATGCTCCAAAGGGTCCGAAGGCTAAGGTAAATGTTTTTGATGAATGGAACAAGGATTGGATTGATGTTGCATTTGACGATATAATAAGACGTTGGCGAAAAGAATAGTAAAGACAATGGACATATGAATATAGACGGTTAAATATACTTATCGTTTCTCCTAAGAAGATAAAGAAAAGCATTTTGTAGGTAGCCAACTTGCTCTGCATTTTGGCAACATTTTGACAACAAAAAATCAGATACTCCTTGCGTTATGGATAATACAAGCAGTCAGAATGTTGTGAGCTAGATAATCTAAATAAAATCGTTTAGATCACACGCTGAAGAAGCGAGTGGGAATAAGTAAAATGTGGTTTTCAATGACGCGTAGCCCTTGAAAACACTACATTCCACAAATCCCGATTCCCGATTTGACAGCAAATTGATAGCAGCCTGAAAACTGAAATTGTTTTATTTTATTCCCCGTAGCAGCCGGTTTGCAGGTTCTCTGTAATTCCAATCCTATAAAAAGAGCGAGAAGACACTGTTGACTTTCTGTACGGATGTCAGCAGAGTCTTTTCGTTATTTATTTTCCGGTTCATCGTCATGGGTTTTCACAAGCGCGTCGCTTAGCGTTTTGGGTCGGAACACTTACCCAGTTCTGTGTATAATCAGGCCTCGGATCGTGGTATCACCGGCGATTGTAATTCTCTGTTAATATTTCGCCCATTTTCAGCTTTGCCGACTGTTCTGCCCAGACGTATAACCCCTTTTAAACTCGGCAGCTTCTTTCCCTTGGGAGAGGAACCCCCCTCTTTTCGATCAGCCCGTTATATCCCTGATGTGAGCTTGTGAACACAGGCACGTTTGCGCATACAGATAAGGTACGTATCCGTGGTTATATCTGCGCCGTTTATCTTGCCCGCTTCGGCTCTAACGGTTTATACAGCGACTTTCCCCTCCCCTCCGAGCGGTGCCGGCGACTTGTTTCGGCTGAACCCGCATGCTAAAATGGCGGTGGAATCGCTGATGACTATATTTATAATTATGAAAAGAGATACTTTCATGGAAATTTACTTGATACGCCATGGTCATTGTTTTAATGCTACAGAAGAGTATTTCAGCAATATAAAACAAACGATGGATCCACCTCTTACACCTAAAGGGGTTGAACAAGCCAACAAATTAGCAAGAAGGTTAAAAGGCATAACATTTGATAAAATATATTGCAGCGATTTGGATCGGGCGATGCAAACGGCAGAAATAATACGAACGACTGTAAAAGCAGATATTGTTGCATCTCCCTCTTTTCGAGAAATTGATATGGGTGAAATCTATCGAAAATCCTGGGATGAATTCCCCGATATCTATCAAAATTGGGTCTTACATGAAGCAGACATACCCTATCCGGGTGGCGAACGCGGGATAGATGTTTGGAAAAGATGTAAAAAGAAAATGGATATTATAACGGCGTCCCATGGTAACCGGGTTGCCATCGTTTGCCACGGGGGTACAATCCGTTCCATCGTTTGTGGTATTCTTGGCATACCACAGCAAAAGAGATTCTATTTCGGCTCTCCAACCGAAAATTGTTCCATCAGTATTATCATGCAAAACGAGCAAAATTATTGTCTACATACCTTTAATGATTTTTCTCATCTTCTAAACGATTGATTGTCCTGAAAAATGTTCATGCGTTGAATCAGGCTCCGCCGGTGGCTTTGATTGCCAAAGAACCCGTGTTCCAGGCTAGGAACACGGGTTCTTTGGATGACCGACTCGTCCCCTCTGTGGGCGAGGCCGTCCATCCCTCGTTAAACCGCCAATCCAGCGGCTTCACGGAGCAATGCCGTCAGCCTGTTCAAATCAGCCGATCAATAAGAAGCAGAAAAGAAACGCCGTCATCACGCGGCTTATATCGCATCCTTGGCAAGCGCCGAATGGGCACAGGGGCAATTCCCGGACGACAGGGCGACAAAAGAGCAGACCTTTGCCCTCATTGATAAAATCCGTGCGGGAGAAATTTCGGTATCGGAAGAGAAGTATAACTCCCTGTCCCGCTATGACAATCCTGCGAAGATACAGGCGCAGTGGCGGCAGCTTTCACCAAACGCCGAGGGATGCAGATGGCCGAAGCTTGCGGATGATTGGCTGCGACTGCATTTGTTAAAGAATCACTGATTCATTCGCTTTGCGGATGCCAAAGCGGAGCGCCGCAGGTTTGGGTGAGAAATGCCGAAGGAAGCGTAGGACTATTTCAAGGCTTTTCGAGTTCCAAGGCGCGTTGCTCCACAAAAGCAGACGTGAAAAGCGTTGCTTCAGCGTTTGCCAGAATAGCTCGGCTTGCGAACGCAACATCAAAGCCATCGCACAGCGTACGATGGCTTGATTTCTATTGGTAAGTTATCCTATCAGCGTTATGAAAACCAGTGCCACACGTGCCAAAACCCAGGTGCCCCAGCCTGAATGCTCATAACGCAGTAGGCCGCCGCAAACAGGATAAGGCAGCTAACGGCGGAGAAGATCGTCCCGCGGTGAAGCCGTCTCCGGGCTTTGCCAACAAACTGCGGCGTTACCGGAAGCGGAAGCTCATGCCGGCCAAACCAACGGTTGCTGTGCCAGCGGCCATAGGCGCGAAGCATCTGTTTGGATAATACGAACAGCCAGATGCCACCCAGCGCAATCAGCACCGCCAGCGCAATCAGGGCACCGCCCATCAGCAGCTTTCCGGCCAAGGGCATGTACGGTATCCCCATCAGGGCTGTGGAGCCGCCAACCAGGTACCCTCCCAGCAAAAGTACGCCGACCGCTGAAGGCAGCAGTGCCAATACACATACAAACAATACCGGAAAAAACACAACGGCGCCAATATCCGCCAGGCAGGCCGCCAGCCTGCCCCACAGATGGCTTTTGGCCCCTTGAGGCTTTGGAGAATCGGTTTGAAAGTCCAACGCAATATCGTCCGGGTTGCCAAGGCGGTGGGCGATTTCCTCTTCCGTATAGCCATCCAGCGCTTTACGGGCGAAATGCGCTTCGTAATCCGCCAGAATATCGTCGGTGTCCGCAACCTTCATTTTTTGCAATGAAGTTTCAAGTGCAGACAGGTATTGAGCCTTATTCATTATCCTGATCCTCCAGAATCGCTTTGATACGTTCAACAAAATCCAGCCAGTCGCGCTTATCGCTTTGATATTGCGCACGGCCCTGTTCGGTCAACGTATAGTACTTCCTGGGCGGGCCGCCGCTTTCTTCGCTCAGGTAAGTCTTTACCATGCCGTCGTCCTTCAGTTTGCGCAAGATCGGATAAACCGTGCCGTCGGAGATATCAACATGTGCGGACAGGTATTCCGAAACGTCGTACCCGTACTGATCTTTTCGGTTGAGAAGTGAAAGGACGCAGAGCTCCAACACCCCTTTTTTATACTGAATATTCACACTCGCGCCCCTCTCTGTTCTATTATGCAGTGTAAAATAGTCAGCCTGTCTTGTCAAGCTGAATCGACGGGGTTTCAGAAGTGCCATCCTTTGCCCCTCTGTCCGGCCGGCCCGGGCAAACATGCCGCAGAAATTTCGTACCATCGTTTTACGGCAGCAGTTTATTCGCCTCTCCAGTTTCCAGCCATGCCTTCTGGGCACCTTTGAAGCGGTTGTACACAATTGCCGCCACTGCGGAGCGCGGCACAACCGCCCCCAGAAAAGCAAAGCTCCGGTTTATAAGCCCGGGGATATATACCGCTTTCCCCCGCTGCGTATCCTCAACGATTTTTCTTGCAACCTTTTCCAGTTTATTTGTCGTTGCGGTTCCCCAAAACCCCTGTGCCGCAATCCCCTCCATCGCTTCGTTCGTCGTCGCAAGCCCGCCGGGGCAAAGCACCGTCACGCTCGCGTTCTGATCTTTCAGCTCCTGCCGGAGGGCGAGCGCGAAATCAAACAAAAAGCGTTTGGAAGCGGCATACGTTGCCTTAAGCGGCATAGGGAACATGGAGGCCAGGCTGGATACGAACAAAACGGTAAAACGCGCGTCCTTCTTTCTGCGTTCCAGCACGGCGTGGGAAATGCGAAGCGTAGCCGTATCGTTCATCGAAACGATTTTAGCAATCGTTTCGCGCTCTCTTCTCATAAAACCGCCTTCGTAGTCGATGCCCGCCACGTTCAACAGCATATCAAAACGGATGCCCTGTCTGTCGATCCCAGCCAGCATATCATCCACCTGTTTAACGTTCGTAAGGTCGCAGGGGTATATGGAAACAGCTGCGTTAAACTGCCGCTCGATCCCGTATTGGATGCTTTCCAGCCCTTCCGCGTTCATATCCGTTAAAAACAGGTCGTAACCGCGTCGGCCGCATTCGTTTGCAAGCGCACGCCCAAACCCGCCGGCAGCGCCGGTGATCATTACGTTCATTGCTCATTCTCCTTCCCGAATTGCACGTTGCATAAGCGCTCGCTCAGGGCAAACAGCCGATCCGCGTTTTGACCGGTTACCTGCCTGCTGTAACGGTTTTCCCTGCAGAGCGTGTAATAAAGTCCGCTCGGCGCGTTTTCCTGTTCGCACAAAAAAGCATACGTTTCAGCCGGAACGGTCGGGGGCACGCCATGCTGTTTATGACGTTCCCAGAAAAACCGCACAATACCCGCGGTTCGTTTGCTGCCGATTTCGGTGTTAACCAGCCCCGGGTCGACCGTATAAGCGCGGATACCCGTACCGGCATACCGGTCGTTGATTCCTCTGGCAAAAAGAATATCGCACAGCTTGGACTGCTTATATGCCGTCAGGGGCTGGTACCCGTTTCTGAGCATCACATCGTTCCACCGCACTTTGATGCCCTTATGCGATTCGCTGCCCGTCATAATAATTCTTCCGCCTGCTTTTTGAAGCAGCGGCAACAGTTCGTGCGTAAGCAAAAAACCGGCGAGATAGTTCAGCGCGAATTGTTGCTCATACCCCTCCTCCGTCGTCATGTACCAGCTGCGCACGCATCCGGCATTATTGATCAGCGCATACAGCTCACCCTCACAATGCGCGTCAAGATACTCGGTAAGTTCTTTCGCAACGCGGATCACTTCACGGCGCTGCAGCAGATCCGCCGCGAAGAAAGCAACTTCCGCGTCCGGGTTCCCGTCCAATAGGCTCGCCTCGGCTTTTTTGCAGTTCTCCGGGCTGTGCCCAACGCCAAGAACGCGAAAGTATTTCTGCGCCAGCAGGCGTGCGCTTTCCAGCCCGATTCCGGAGGTAGCGCCCGTTATAACGATTGTTTTCACAGTTGACAGCTCCTCTCATTTACTGTGCGCCCTTCAGACGCGGTTTGATACACCAGGTACCCGCCGTATTCAGGCCAGGTGAAACCGAATGTGCAGCTGCCGGGTCAGTTCGGCAAACCGGCCCGCCGCCTGTTCAACCGTAATTGCCAGCGCCGCCGTGAAAGCCACGAGCACAATCGGTTGTCCGTTACAGCAAACCAGCCCCGCCAGCAGGAAGGCGCTGCCTGAAAGCAGCAGCAGGGGCGACACCTCCACGTTCTGCGTCTCTCCGCAACGTATCAGATACAAATTCCACAAATGGCAGGCTACCATCATTACTCCCCAGAATGCCGTGCCGTATGTAAGCATCGAGAGGAATCCCATTTTTTCCAGTCCCAGTGCAAGCTGAGCCGCACGTTCCACCGGCCTGGCTTCCACCAGTTCACGGGGAGCAAAATACAGCCAGACGGTCTTCAGATACCCAAAGGCAAGAAGCAGGGCCAAGCTCCCGCCGAAAACTCCGCACAGGATCAGCGTGGGAATGCCGAACCACAGCAGCTTTCGCAGGGCCGCGCTTGTGCGCAGTGCATTTCGGTATTCCTCCATCGTGGAACGTATCATCTTCCAGTTCATCATCGTTCATCCTTTCCGGTTTATCGTAAGCCCGTAGGCTCTCGCCGACGCAACCAAAGCCTTTTCAAACGCAAGGTCGGCGGTCGTGCGCGTTACGGTCAGCATCGCCCAGTCGCCGCAGGTAGCCAGCCCCATATTGTATGGATTGGTCAACGAGGGCCCCAGTGCGATAGAAATATCAGTCACACGGGATGCCAAATGCGGAGGCAGCGGGATCAGGCCGATATTGGACAGCGTCGTTGTAAAAAAGAAATCGCCCGTCAGCTGATATGCCGTACCCATACAAACCGATTTCCATTGAAGGGGCACATAACGCAGAAACCGTATCATCCGCTGGCCCACAGATACGTTTTTCCGAAGTGTTTCCCGCTCCGTATACCGCCGAAGCTGCTGAGAAACGCTTAACAACAGCTGGTCGTCTGTCAGCATTTCGGCGGCATCCAGCGACAGCGAACAAAACCATGAATAATTCCGAAGCGTCGCGGACGGAAAAACCTTGCGCAGGTTGATCGGCACCTGAAGCTGATACCTGCCTTTTTCGGCGGGCGCCGTTTCCCGGCAGGCCGAAAGGATTACAGCGCTCAGCAGTTCGGTTACCGAGACGCTCCTTTTGTGCGCCGAAACCGCAAGTTCCTCTGCGCGAAAAGCGAAAATATCCACATGATGCTCGTTTTCCGGCAGCGGTACCGCGGGAAGTTGAATCGCCGGTGTTCCGATAACGGATTCCCCGCCCCTGCTCTCTCTGAAACGCCAGAAACCGTTCTCCGTATCTTCCGGGAGAGAAGGCATGCCCGTATCCAAAATTTGTTTATCTTCATAGTCCGGGTTCTCGCCCAGAATCCGGTAATATTCCGCAAGCAGCGTTTTCAGAAACACAAGGCCGCCCGTACCGTCCGCCAGAATATGAAAGAGTTCCACAGAAACCCGGTTTTCTCTGTACATCACGCGAAACAGCTGGTTGCTGTCGTCATCAAGGTCGATCGCCTGGCAATATTGTTCCTGCTCTTCGCTCACAATGTACCGTGTACGGCAGGTTTGCAGGTAATACCAGAACGCGCCCTTACGCATTCTGGTGGCGTAATGGGGAAATCGGTGAAGCACAAAGTGTAAAGCAAGCTGTAAGATCACGGGGTCTGCCGGTTCCGCAAGCGTAGCCGTTAAGCGGAACATCGCCATCTGGCCTTTGCGCATCACAAGCGGGTACTGCTTCGCCCCGTTATCCAGCGGGTAAAACGTCCGTGGTTTTTCGGTATACAAATCCCCCAACCGCGCCGGGTCCAAACGACGCGC
>JAQUXV010000157.1 GCA_028692205.1 Eubacteriales bacterium | reverse complement strand
CCGTGCATGAGCCGCGCCGCACCAGCCCGGCCGCCAAGGATGAATCCGGCCGCCTTGCAAACCATCTTCGGGAAAGCTTCACTTTTCTGCGGCAGCCGGGTCTGGTGCGGATGCTGCTGATTTTCACGGCCGTATCCGGTTTTGCCATGCTCTCGCTGGAAACCTACTGGCAGCCCGCTCTACAGTCCATTGCGCCCGCGCCGTGGGTGTTCGGCGCCATCAGCAGCGCAGGGTTTTTAATCATCATCGTCGCCAGCAAGCTGACGGAGCACCGGCTGACCCACCTGAAGGGGAATGGTCTTAACCTGCTGCTCCTGTTAAAGCTGGTGCTGGGGCTGTGTCTGGCCGCGCTGGTTCTGACCAAAACCACCGGCGCGTTCATCGGCATCTATATCCTGTATTATTTCTTCCTGGGCAGCGGCAGCGTCGCCGAGGATACGCTGCTCAACCGCGCCGCACCCTCCAAACAGCGTGCGAGCATCCTTTCCCTGTTTTCGTTCGTGCTGCAAATCGGCGGTTTGGCGGGTTCACTCAGCGGGTACTGGGTCAGCGCGCACACGGATTTCCGCGTGCAGTGGCTCGTCGCGGGTGGTCTGCTGGTTCTCTGTGCGGGCGGCTATTCGCTCGCGCAGGTTTTCCGGCACGGGCCTGCCGTTCCAGCGGCAGCCATTACGCCCGCCGTTTCCGCTTCAATCGATCCCGCCCCAACCGATTCCCCTATCCTGTAACGCCGTACTCAAAAAATTATAGAGAAACCGCCACAGCCCCGGCAAACGCTCGCTTGCCGGGGCTGTGCCATTTGCCAGAATGATCTTAGGGCAGCTGGAGGCGGCCTGGAACCTGCGCAAGGTTCCAACCCGTTCTTAGCGGCTGCTGTCTGCAAACCCGAAGCCAAGGCAGCATCGTATCGTACATTGAACGGATATAAAGACAGCGGAAAACCGATAAACGGCATACAGGTTTTCTTACACCGTCTTCCCCTTCGCGTCAGTATGCGTACACGTAGGGTTCTTCCGGCGGCGAACACGGCTCCACTTCGTTTACCAGAATGCGCAGCTCCTGCACCCCGTCCGCATCCACTATGGCCAGCTCGCCGGTTACCGTAACCCAGTCGCCCTCCGCGAGCGCCTGCGTCATGTCGTATTGGCATTTGAAGCCGATTTTGTAGGTATCCGCCACGCAGCAGGACATCAGCTCGCGGATGGGCGAAAAGCAGTCCGACGAGAGGGAGGAGAAGCTTTTCAGCAACTGCCCCATGGTCGTAACCGTGAAACCCAGGAACGGCGTCGGATCGGTATAGATCTCCGTAAGCCAGAAGAAGGTTTCATTCTCCATCACGGTCAGAGTTTTTTCCGACGCGTTATAACCGTGCAGCACGCGGCCCTGATAGCCATCCGCAGTCATCGTATAGGTTTGCTCCTGCAAAATCGGGCTTACCAGAGCATCGTTGGTCGCCGGGAAAAGCGAGCTTGTCCATAAGCCCTTTACATTTGTGGAAGCCGACAACAGCGCCAGCGGAATCAAAATCGCCAGCAGATGCGTATACCGCCGGATATGCGTCGCTTCAAACAGCTTGCTCAGGTCGTAGATGCCGATGGCTGCCAGCGCAGCCGCCGCAAAATACAGGTACGGGAGCGTCCGCGGGGTTACATATTGCTGATAGCATCGCGTAACCGCCAGCCACAGAAACCCGAAAGCCAGCAGCAGCGCCACGCCGCCTTCCGCCAGCCGCGCGGGGTTGAGCCTTTTCTTCACGAAATCAACGCCCCCAATCCCAGCGAGAATGCGGCGTAAACCGTAACAAAGCTGACTACGAACGTCACAGCCAGCAGTTTTACCACAAACCGCTTGGAGAAGCTGCCGCCCATCAGGATCAAGTTTTTCACGTCGATCATTGGCCCGAACACCATAAAGCTCATCACCGCGCCCAGCGGCAGGGACGCCCCCATGTTTTTCCCCACCACCGCATCCGAGGAGGAACACAGCGACAGCAGAAACGCCATCGTCATCATCATCAGCATCGCCGGAATCAGCTCGGTTAAGCTCATACCGGTTAATTTGCCGCCCATCACCAGCTGCAGCACCATCGAAACGCCGATGCCGATCAGCAGGAACTTCGCCACCTCGAAAAACTCCTCGCGGAAATGCGCAATCAGCTCCAGCAGGCGCGGTTTCGCCCGGGTCAGGAAGTTCAATTTGGGGGAATCGGCTTCGTCGGCATGGTCCTCGCCCTGCTCATGAACATGTTCATGAGCATGCCCGTGAGCGCCGCAGCAGGCACAGGCAGGCGCGGCGGCTCCGGCCAGCAGCACGCTCTGTTTTTCCCGTGCAAAGCACAGGCCGACCAGTATCGAGCACACAATGCCGAAGCCCATCCGCGCCAGCATCATTCGCACGTTCGCGCCAAAAGCATAATAGGTGGACAGCATTACCACGGGGTTGATAATCGGCGCGGCAATCATAAAGGTGACCGCCGCGGGCAGGGGCACGCCCTTACGGAGCAGGCTGCGGAACACGGGGATGGATGCGCAGTCGCAAATCGGCAGCATAAAGCCGCCCAGCACGCCGAAAAGCATGCCGCTCAACAGCTTTTTCGGAAAGATGCGCTGCAGCAGGTCCGCCGGCACAAACACCTGAATGATGGAGGACAGCAAAATCCCCAGCAGCAAAAACGGAAGCGCCTGCAAATACGTGCCCAGAAAGATCGCCATGGAATCCGGAATGGAAAACTGAAGCCGGTTCAGCACAGCCAGCACCGCGCCCGCCAGCACCAGTATAAACACAAACCGCACGCCCTGCAGCACATTGCGGCCTTCCAGCACCGCCGAAATCTCCCGGCGATCCTCCCACGGAATCACCTCGATATCCGGCTGAAACGGGGTAATCCTCCGGCGAATACCGGCCACCTCACGCCGTTCCGTCTGGCGAACGGCAAACAGATCACACTGAGCAAGCTGCTCGCCGATCGGGCTTTCCGCCATGTGGGCGGTATCCGCCGCGCCGTCGCCGCAGCGAACGATTTTGCGCAGCTTGCACCGTAGCGCCAGTTCCGCCGCCTGCATCATGGTCAGCAGTCGGCCGATGGGCAAACCATCATCCCAGTCCAGCCACACCGAATCGTATGTATACCGTTTCAGCGCCCCGACAATCCGCTCGCCCGCCTCCAGCGGGGATGTTGCTTCGGAAAGATACAGTATGCCCGGGCTCGGCGCGGCGGAAAGCCCCGCCCCGCACACCACCCACAGTGGATGCCGCGTTCGGCAAAATTCCCGAAAAAAAGCCTGCCGGTCGGCGACGTTCGCGCCGCAGACGGCATAGGCGGGAATTCTGTTCTTTTTCATCTTCTGCCTCCCGGTTGAACGGAATCAGGGCCTTGCCATGGTGTACGGCACAAATGAAGCGTATGCCCGGAAAGCCTGTTTCGGGTGCAGTATAGGAAGAAAACGCCTGCTTGTCAACCGCTACCGTCGGAGTGATACATTCGTTACGCCTTCTACAAACGCAACACGGCCGCTTCTCCGGGGCATGGTTTGCTGTGCCGGACAACCTGCTCTGTGGATGCGCCGTCGCTTTTCCCGGAAAATACGGATGCTCATCCTTCTGAAAAGAATCGGGATGCCACCGTCCCTGACAGCAGGCACCAAAACAATGTTCCCTTCCCAATATAAAGAATATGAAAGCAAAGTCCATGGCGAAGGGAAAACCCTTCGCGGCCGCGCCCGCAGCGCAACCAGCCAAAGCGGATTCGCCGCACTAAAAAGCGGGGAACCGCGCCCAAAGGCGTAGCCTGTAAAACAGATGTGCCTTCCTAAAAGCAGAAGCAGCACCCACGGCACAGCCAGCCAAACGGATACATCCTCTTACGAAAGCGGGGAGCCGCGCCCAAAGGCGTAACTCCCCGTTGTGTACCTATCTGAGTTTTTACCGGTTAAAGGTGCTCATGCCCGGATAAACCGCGGCCCGGCCAAGTTCCTCCTCAATGCGCAGCAGCCGGTTGTACTTGGCAACCCGTTCGCTGCGGCTGGGCGCGCCGGTTTTAATCTGTCCGGCGTTCAGCGCCACGGCCAGATCGGCAATGGTGGTATCAGACGTCTCGCCCGAGCGGTGGGAAATGACCGCCGTGTAATTCGCCTTCTGCGCCATCTGCACCGCCTGTATGGTCTCCCACAGCGTGCCGATCTGGTTGAGCTTAATCAGAATGGAGTTGGCGCTTCCGCCGTCGATGCCCTTCTTCAGCCGTTCGGTGTTGGTTACAAACAGGTCGTCGCCCACCAACTGCACCTTGCCGCCAAGCTTGCCGGTCAGTTTCTTCCAGCCGTCCCAGTCTTCCTCGTCCAACCCGTCCTCAATGGACGCGATGGGGTACTTTTCCAGCAGCCCCGCCCAGTAGCCGATCAGCTCGTCGGCGGTATAGCGGATCTGGTGCTTGGGCAGCAGATAACCCTGATCGGCCTTCCACTCGCTGGATGCTCCGTCGATCGCCAGCATAAAATCGTCGTACGGGCGGTACCCCGCCTTTTCGATCGCCTTGAGCAGGTATTGGATGGCTTCCTCATCGCTTTGCAGGTTGGGGGCGTAGCCGCCCTCATCGCCCACAGCGGTGGACAGCCCGTCCTTCTTCAGGATGCCCGCCAGCGTGTGGAACACCTCCGCGCTCCAGCGCAGGCCTTCCGTAAAGGTGGGCGCGCCCACCGGCATAATCATAAACTCCTGAATATCGATGTTGTTGGCCGCGTGCGCGCCGCCGTTGAGCACGTTCATCATCGGCACAGGCATCGTGTGCGCCGCCGAGCCGCCCAGAAAGCGGTACAGGGGCACGCCCTCCGCCTGCGCTGCCGCGCGGGCCGCCGCCAGCGATACCGCAAGGATCGCGTTGGCCCCAAGGCGGGATTTATCTTTCGTGCCGTCCAGATCGATCATCGTCTGGTCGATCTCGGCGGTCTGCGACGCGTCCATGCCGATCAACCTGTCCTGAATTTCGCCGTCGATATGGCTTACGGCTTTCAGCACGCCCTTGCCGCCGAAGCGGTCGGGATCCTGGTCGCGCAGTTCCAGCGCTTCAAACTGCCCGGTAGACGCGCCGCTGGGCACTGCAGCCGTGCCTTCCACGCCGTTTGATAAGGTGACTACGGCTTCCACCGTCGGGTTGCCGCGGGAGTCGATAATCTCTCTGCCGTGAATTCTTTCAATGGGATAACGCATATTGAAACCTCCGTTTTCGTCAAGACGGTTCTGCGGTGCAAAAACCAGTTGGTAAGGATCCCTGTTAGAGGAACCTTACCAATATTATAACGCATTCGGAGGGTTTTGAACCAGAAATTTCCGTATTTTATGATTGGGCCCCGGTTTCCGGCATCAACGCTGCATTCCCTGTCTTTTCCCGCGGCATGCGGGTATAGATCGCCGAAGCGATCAGTGCGGAAAGCGGCGCGGTCGCCACCAGCCCAAAGCTGCCCACCAGTGTGTTCAACAACTGGCTTGCGACATATTTCAGGTTAATCACGTCCAAAACCGGCGTGCCCTGCCCCATGAAATACATCAGCATCGACAGGTAATTACCGGAGTAAGCCAGCATCAGCGTGGTTGCCATGGTGCCCAGAACCCCGCGCCCTACGGTGAACCCGCTTTTCAGCAGCGCGTTTGCGGAAATCGCCGGACAATGGTGCTGAATTTCCTCACAGGCAACGGATACGTCCATGCTCAGGTCCATCAGCGCGCCGGAGTTGGCAATAAACATCATGCCGATAAACAGCGCCCGCGTATCCACCCGCATGGCGGACTGAGAAAGCAGCGGCACCACATAGGGCAGGTCGCCCCCGTCCAGCTTAAGCCAGTGCGTAAACACCATCGCCAGTAAAAACGTGGTCACCGTGCCCGCAAGCGACCCCAGCAGCGCCACGGCGCACCGGCGCGTAAAACCCGCCACCAGCAAATCAATCAGCGCCGTCAGCAGCAGCACCGTCACAAACGCCGCGATAATCGGGTCGATCCCGTCCAGCAACAGCGGAATCAGCAGCTTCCAAATGATGATCGCGCTCGCCGCCAGCGAGATCAGCGCGCCGGAGCCGATAAGGCCGCCAAACGCAATCAGCGCGATCGCCAGCGCCGCCAGTATCATCAGCTCCGTACCAGCACGGTAATGATCGATCAGGGTAACCTTCAGGCCGCTCGCGCCCATCTGCGTCAGCGCGTACGCCGTATCTCCCGTCTCGTACAGCTTATCCTTATCCAACGCGGAATTGAGGTAGTTGCTGCCGGTAACGGTAGTCCCTTTATATTCGCCCGTCAGCACCGTAACCGTGCAGTTTTGCACACCCGAATACACAATGCCGATCGGCATCAGATCGCTGTTATCCACAGCGTCGATGTGTACCTTCTCCCGCGGTATGGCGGAGTATTCGTTGGAATGCGTATTGGGCAGCAGGCACAGCAATACGCAGACCACGATCATTACAGCGCTGAAAATGAGGCTTTTTCGTTTCTTTTTCATAGCGTCCCTCTCTA
>JAQUXV010000156.1 GCA_028692205.1 Eubacteriales bacterium | reverse complement strand
AACGCGATCTCCGTGGGGTGCACTTCCAGCGCCAGCTTTACACCGCAGCGGTCGTACTCGTCAAAGATCGGCGACCACAGCTCCTTAATGGTCTGAAAGCCGTTTTCCACCATCTCCGGCGTGGTTTGCGGAAACGAGTACCAATACGCCCAGATAGGGCTGCCCAGAAAACAGGTGACGACTTTCACATCCAGTATCCGGGCGGCTTCGGCAATGGTTTTCATCCGCTGCACCGCCCACGCGCGAATCGCCTCGGGATTCCCCTTGGCTTTGGCAGGCGCGAAGTTGTCCAGCCGCGGGTCGTAGCGGTCGCCCACGCACTGCCCCGGCAGATGGCCGGACAGCGCGCCGATGCGCAGCTCGTACCTGGAAAGCATATTCACGTATTGCCTGCGATATTCCGCGTCGGATACAATCCTTTCCACGTCAATGTGGGATTGGGTGGCGATTTCCAGCCCCTCGTACCCGATATCGTGCATGGTGCGGCAAAGCGCCTCCGCCGAAAGATCGCCGAATTGCCCGCTGCAAATCGTAATGGGTCGTTTATTCACCGTCGGTCCCCCCTGTTTGATCAATCAGGATTTCCCTGTCCTCCACGGCGGAGCGCTCCGCCGCGAAGATCACGCGCATGGCTTTCAGCGCCTCCTGCGCGTCGCACACAGATTTTTCACCTGTGAGAATGCTGCGTATAAACGTGTCGATCACGCCGGTGCCGGTGCGCCCGCCTGTGGTCTGCTTTTTATTGGAGATCATCTCGTCCAGCGAAATTTTCTCCGTTTCGCCGTCCCGATGCTCGATCATCAGCGAGTATTCCGGATCGGCGTAGCAGCGCAGAATGCCTTTGGTGCCGTAGAGCACGGTGGAGTTGTCCTCCTCGCCGTAGAACGTCCAGCTCACGTGCATCTGCCCCGTCGCGCCGCTTTGCGTGCGGTAGATGCAGAAGGCGTTATCGTCCACATCGATGGGCGTGCCGTCCGGATATTTTTTATCCAGCGTACGGAAGGTGGATTTCACGGCGACAATCGGCTCCCCCAGCAGATAGTGCAGCAGATCGGTCTTGTGGATGCCCAGATCGGCCAGCGCGCCGAACGCCGCGCGGGATTTATCAAAGAACCACGAATTCTTTTGCCCGGTCCAGCCTTCCGGCCCCGGATGCCCGAAGGTGGTGTGAAATGAGATCACCTGCCCAATCTCCCCCGCCGCAACGCGTTTGCGCGCTTCCGCGTGCGTTTGGGTCAGCCGCTGGTTATGCCCCAGCATCAGCACGCGGCCATGCTCGCGCGCCGCCGCGGCCATGGCTTCGCAATCCGCAAGCGTGGTCGCCATGGGTTTTTCACAAAGCACGTGCTTGCCCTTCGCCAGCGCTTTCAGGGTAACCGCCGCGTGGTCGGCATTGGCGACGCACACGCTCACCGCGTCCACATCGCTGTTCAGCAGCGCGTCCACGCTGTCGTATACGGTGCCGCCGTATTGTTTTGCCAGCGCCTGCGCGCGTTCCGGCAAAAAATCGTAGAATGCGGTGATTTGGCACTGAGGGTTCTCCCCGTATTCCGGCGCGTGGCGGACCTGCGTAATTTTCCCGCAGCCGATGATGCCGATTCGAAGCATGGTTACGCCCCCTTACTTTTTATCGCCCCGCACGTTTTGCAGAAGCACGGCCAGAATGATGATCGCGCCGCTGATCGCGCCGTTTAAGAACGTCGGCACCTGTGCGGCGACCAGAATATTGTTGATGATTTTAAACATGATAACGCCCATGAACGTGCCGATGATCTTGCCGCGTCCGCCGCTCATGGCCGTGCCGCCGATGGCAACCGCCGCGATGGCGTCCATTTCAAACAGGTTGCCGGCGCTGGAAGCCGCCACGGCCATCAGGCGGGAGGCGTAAATCCAGCTGGCGAAACCGCACATGAGGCCGGTAATGGAGAATACGGCGATCATCGTCCGGCTCACGTTTACGCCGGAAAGCCTGGCGGATACCGCGTTACTGCCGACGGCGTAAATATGTTTGCCCAGCTTGGTGCGCTGCATAATCAGCCCGAACAGCAGCGACACGGCGATAAAGATCAGCATGGGGTAGGGAAACTTGGCCCCGAAGATGTTCAGGGAATCGTTGGCGACCGCGCGGTAAGCTTCGTAGTACGGCTCGGTGGAAATGCCGCCCGCGACCGTGAAGGGGCCGCCCTGCCCGAAGTGGTTGATAATCGCGCGGCACGACGTCTGTATTGCCAGCGTTGCGACCATGGCGGGCATTTTGCCCTTGGCGATCAGCAGGCCGTTGATCGTGCCGATCACCGTGCCGAAGGCCATGCAAAACACCAGCATCAGCAGCACGCTGTGCGTGGCGTTCAGCACCTCGATGCCGAAGCCGGAAATGATGGCGACCTGCGCGCCTACAGAGATATCGATTTGGCCGGCGCAGATTACCATCGTCATGCCCAGTGCGATCAACCCGATCACGCTGGACTGCACAAAGATGTTGGTAATGTTGCGCCACTTGAAAAAGTTGGGGTTTACGGCAATGGCGATCCCCACGATCAGGATGAAGGATACCATGTAACTGTAATCGGAAAACAGCCGCTTTCCGGCGGTTTTCAGGGATACGGGCCGCGCGCGGTCACTGCCCCCGGTTGGATTGCTCATGCTTCATGCCCTCCAAATTCGATCCTGTGGAATAATACATCATATTCTTTTCCGTTAACTGGTCGCGCGGAAGCACGGCGTTAATCCGCCCCTTGTACATCACCACGCATAAATCCGCCACCTTATAAATTTCCGGAAATTCCGCGGAAAACACGAGAATCGCCTTTCCCGCTTTCGCCAGTCCCAGAATGAGGTGGTAAATTTCGAACTTGGTGCCCACGTCGATGCCCTGCGTGGGGTTGTCAAAGATCAATACATCCGCGTTCGTCTCCAGCCAGCGGCCCAGGATCACTTTTTGCTGGTTGCCTCCGGACAGGGAGGTGATGGGGTTTTTCGGGTTGTCCGCCTTAATGGACAGCTCGTCCTTCACGCGCCGGTAGCGGATTTTT
Organism: Eubacteriales bacterium; assembly: GCA_028692205.1. The sequence goes on along the minus strand of JAQUXV010000156.1, from coordinate 3,477 downwards.
TCCTCCCGGGGGTTGATCAGCAATTTTTTAAGGCGCGTGTTGTAAAAGCCCATCGAATTATTGTCGATGATGCTCAAATCATTGAGGATTCCGCGTTCCTTGCGGGAGCGCGGCACCATGGCGACGCCCTGCCGCATCACCCCGCGGATGGTGGCCCGGTCCGCCTGTTTCCCCTTGATTTTCAGCGTTCCGCTGTGCGGAATCACCCCGAACAGCGCGTCGGCCAGCATATCGCGGCCGGAGCTTTGCAGCCCCGTAATCGCGATGATCTCGCCGTTGTGCAGCTGGAAATTAACGTCCTCGAAGCTGTTCCCACTCAGGTTTTCCGCTTCCAGCGCCACCTGATCGGTACCGAAATATTCTTTATGCGAAAAGTCGTCCTGCGCCAGCGAGCGCCCGATCATCATTTCGGTAACGGCGCTCTCGGTGATTTCGGCAATCCTGCCGCTGCCGACCAGCTTGCCGTCCCGAAGCACGTAATACGTCTCGCAAACCTCAAAAATCTCCGGCATTTTATGCGAGATGTAGATGAAGGATACCCCTTCCGCTTTCAGCTGGCGCATAATTACGAACAGATTTTCAATTTCCCGGTTGGACAGGGCCGTGGTCGGCTCGTCCATAATAATCAGATCGCACTTGAACAGCAGCGCTCTTGCGATTTCCACAATCTGTTTTTCCGCGGGCTGCAGGTTGCGCACCGGGGTCCACGGATCGATCTTCACATGCATCCGCTGCAAAACGGCCCGGGTGCGTTCAGCCATTTCCTTTTTGTTCAACAGCCGGTTTTGGCCGGTCAGCTCCTGCCCCAGATAAAGATTTTCAAAAACGTTCAGGTCGTCGCACAGGTTCAGCTCCTGATGGATAAAGCGAATGCCCAGCTTCATGGCCTGCAGCGCGCCGTTCATGCGCACCTTTTCCCCGTCGATCAGGATTTCGCCCGCCGTAGGGGGAAAGGTACCCGCCAGCACGTTCATCAGCGTGGATTTTCCGGCGCCGTTCTCCCCCAGCAGGCCGACGATCTCACCCGGTTCCACGGTGAAATCCACATGGTCCACCGCGCGCACCGGGCCAAAATCCATCACGATTCCTTTCATTTCGATGGTCAAAGGCTGTCGCCTCCTCGATTTACGAAGAGAAAGCCGGCCGGCGTGGCACCGGCCGGCTTTCCCCGCGGTTGTCCTGTAATATTGCGGTTGTTAGTTGATGCTGTACCGGTCCGCGTACTCCTGGCTGGCTTCATAGGCAGCCACGGTGTTCTTGTCGATCTCGATGGTGGGGATCAGGAACAGCTGGCCTTTGATCTCCTGGTCCTGATAGGTCTCGCCCTTGGCGGCGGCCACGGCCAGACGGATCGCCTCACGGATGTAGGAGGGGCTGAAGTAGTAGGTCAGCAGTTCGGGTTTTTCGATGCTCTTGAAGGTGGAGAGCGTCTCGCGGCGGCCGCCAACGGAGGTGATCAGCTTCAGGCTGGTCAGGTCGGCGTTGTTCTCGATCACGGTCATAATGCCGTCCACGATCTCGTCATCATGCGTGCAGATGAAGTCCAGGCCCGAGATGGTATCGGCATCCGCGGTGCTCAGCCAGTTCTCCATGAACTCCTGCGATTTGGCGTTGGACCAATCGGTCTGGAACGCGTCGGTAACAAGCTGGAACTGATCCTTGTACTCGGAAGCGTTCAGGATCTCCAGCATGCCGTCGGTGCGCTGCTTGGAAACCGTGGAGCTGTCGCCGATGAAGAGGAGGTAGGTAAGGGTTTCGCCGGCCTTAAGCTGATCGGCAAAGTAGTTAAGCAGGTATTCGCCCATCATGTTGCCGATCTTTTCGTTGTCGCCCATGATCTCGGCGGCATAACCGGTGAAGTTCTCAATCAGACGGTCGTAGATGATCAGCGGCACGCCTTCATCCACGATGGTCTGCGCCGCGTTGCGCAGCTGGTCGCCTTCCAGAGGCCAGAGCATAATGGCGTCCGGGCCCCAGGTGAGGATGTCGTCGATCGCCTGAATTTGCTTGGATGCCTCGCCGCCGACGCCCATCATATAGTCGTCGATGACGCCTGCGGCCTTCAAAGCTTCGGCTTCGGCACGGGCGTGCGCGACGCTCTCACCGGTAAAGCCGTGGTCCGCATCGGGGGTAACAATGCCCAGCTTGATTCCGTCCGCCAACGCGGCGGTGGAAGCGAGCACCAGGGCAAGCGACAGAACCAGAGCGAGAAGTTTCTTCATAAAGGTAGCCTCCCATTAATATTTTCAGCATCCCGTAACACAGGATGTGAAGTTCGCAACAGGGTTGTCAAACGACGCGGCCGATTCCCGGATCATCAGCTGATGGGGCAAAATCACTTCGCCGGGCACCTGCTTGCGCTTTATCAGCCCGCAAACCAGGTCCACGGCCGTATGCCCGATATCGAAACAGGGCTGGACGATCGTTGTTACATACGGATGGAACATGGTGGTGTATTCCACATCGTCAAAGCCGATCACGGTCACGTCGTTGGGCACGCGGAAGCCCATTTCCTTCGCCCCGGCAATCGCGCCCAGCGCAAGCATATCTGAAATGCAAAAGAGCGCCGTAGGCCGCTTTTCCTGCGCCAGCAGGGAACGTGCTGCTTTGAAACCCATCTTGAAAGTGTAGCCCTGCGTGGCGTAACGGATATAATCCTCCTCCACCGGAATGCCCGCCTCCAGAAGCGCGTCCCGGTAGCCGCGAAGGCGCTCCGCCGTGGAGAAGAAGTGGTTGTCGCTACTGATGGTGCCGATGCGGGTATGCCCGAGGGAAATCAGGTATTCCATCACTTCCCGCGCCGCCCGGTAATTATCCACGCAAACGTGGGGAATGGCGTAATCGGGGTCGTGCTCGGAGCACTGCACCACCGGGTATTCCTTGGCGTAATCGTACAGCCAATCCGTTCCCAGCACGGTCGCAAGCACGATGGCCCCGTCCGCCTGGTGCTTGGAGAGGCGCTCCAATATCTGCTCCTCCAGCTCCCGCTTGCCTTCGGTGTTGAACATAAAGGAGCTGTAGCCGTTCTCCTGCGCCCCCTGCGCAATGCCGGAAATAATGTTGGCATAGTATGGGTTTGTAATGTTGGGCGTAAGGATGACCAGCGTGCGGCTTTCGTTCCGGCGCAGGTTGCGGGCCGTATAATTCGGCTCGTAATTCAGCGCTTTCACCGCGTTCATTACCTGTTCCGCCAGGCTTGGCGCCACGGTGGTTTGCCCGTTCAGCACCCGGGAAACCGTCGCGATGGATACATTGGCCCGCTTTGCGACGTCTATCATGGTCGACACGCCGTTCCCATCCTCTCGTGCGCACGTACCTTTTTCGACAGCCGGAAGAATGCGCCGCGCCGTATTTTTGAGCGCAGAAAAAAGACGTTTCTACCCGGCCAGAAAACCCTATGTTTCTTCGGTTCTGCGTGCTTGTTGGTTCGGTAATCGTTTACCCTAATATATCATCCGAACCCGACGCTGTCAATAG